>CAZTPE010000255.1:1984-4122 GCA_964614545.1 uncultured Ectothiorhodospiraceae bacterium | reverse complement strand
GACTGGTTTCGAGAATATCACAAGCTCGACAAGCGAGATATCGACCCCTACATCTACCTGCATCCCGGCGACGAAGCTGTGCGCCACATGCTACGCGTGGCCAGCGGACTGGACTCACTGGTACTCGGCGAACCGCAGATCCTCGGCCAGATCAAGGACGCCTACGCCACCGCCAGCGAGGCAGGCACCCTGGGCGGGCATCTCGACCGCCTGTTCCAGCACACCTTCTCGGTCGCCAAGCGGGTACGCACCGACACCGCCATCGGCGCCAGCGCGGTATCCGTGGCCTTTGCCGCAGTGAGCCTGTCGAAGCAGATTTTCAGTAATTTCGAGGATCATACGGCGCTGCTCATCGGCGCTGGCGAGACCATCGAGCTGACTGCCCGCCACCTGCATCAAAGCGGCATCGGACGCATGATCATCGCCAACCGCACCGTGGAAAACGCCCACGCCCTGGCACAGGAATTCGGCGCCTACGCCATCGCCCTGCCGGAGATCAACGACCACCTGGCCGAGGCCGATATCGTCATTTCCTCCACCGCCGCACCCGTGCCCATCCTCGGCAAAGGCAGCGTAGAAACCGCCCTCAAGGCGCGCAAGCACAAGCCCATGCTGCTGGTCGACATCGCCGTGCCACGTGACATCGAGCCCGAGGTCAGCAATCTCGACGACGTCTACCTGTACACCGTGGACGACCTGCAGGACATCATCCAGGAGGGGCTGCGCTCACGCCAGGAGGCCGCCCAGCAGGCCGAGGAGATCATCGACGCCCAGGTCTCCCACTTCATGCACTGGCTGCAGTCGCTGAATGCCGTATCCACCATCCGCGCTCTACGCAACAAGGCCTGCGCGCAGAAGGACGAGGAACTGGAGCGGGCCCTGCGCCTGCTGCAGGCCGGCAAGGACCCGCGGCAGGTCATGAGCGAAATGGCTGAACGCCTCACCAACAAACTGATCCACACCCCCAGCGTGCAGCTCAAGCACGCCGGTTACGACGACCGTCGCGAGGTCTTCACAGCAGCCCACGAGCTGTTCGAGCTCGACGACGACGGTCTTTAGCAAGCCTACCTCACCCAGGCCGCTGCCCGCACGGCGGGCAGTCTCCCAATACCACCGCGCAACTCTTTACACACAGAAACCCAGATGAAACCGTCCATCCATCACAAGCTGGAAACCATCGGCGAACGCCTCGAAGAACTCAATGGCCTACTCGCCGACCCCGGCGTCATTTCAGACCAGAACCAGTTCCGTGAGCTGTCGCAGGAATATGCGCAGATCGAGCCGGTAGCGAAGTGCTTCGCGCAATACCGCAGCACCTTGAATGACATCAGCGAGGCGGAAACCCTGCTCAGCGACGACGACCCGGACATGCGCGAGATGGGCGAGGAAGAATTAAAGACCGCCAAGGCCCGTCGCGACACGCTGGAGCTGGAGCTGCAGAAACTGCTGCTGCCCACGGACCCCAACGACAACAGCAACATCTTCCTCGAGATCCGCGCCGGCACCGGCGGCGACGAAGCGGCACTGTTCGCCGGCGACCTGTTCCGCATGTATTCGCGCTATGCCGAACGGCGCCGCTGGCAGATCGAGATCATCACCGAGAGCCAGGGCGAGCACGGCGGCTATAAGGAGATCATCCTACGCATCATCGGCCAGGGGGCTTATTCACGGCTCAAGTTCGAATCCGGTGGCCACCGCGTACAGCGCGTGCCGGAGACGGAATCCCAGGGCCGCATCCATACCTCCGCCTGCACCGTGGCGGTGATGCCTGAGGTGGCCGAGGTTGCGCAGATCGAGATCAATTCTGCCGACCTCAAGGTGGACACCTTCCGCGCCTCGGGCGCCGGCGGCCAGCACGTCAACAAGACCGACTCCGCCATCCGCATCACCCACCTGCCCACCGGCACCGTGGTGGAATGTCAGGACGAACGCTCACAGCACAAGAACCGCGCCCGCGCCATGTCTCTGCTGGCCGCCCGCATCACCACCGCCGAGCGCGAAAAACAGGAGGCCGAACAGGCCGCCACGCGCAAATCGCTGGTGGGCACGGGTGATCGCTCCGGACGCATCCGCACCTACAATTTCCCTCAGGGACGCATCACCGACCACCGCATCAACCTCACCCTCTACAAGCTCGA
>CAZTPE010000255.1:0-1884 GCA_964614545.1 uncultured Ectothiorhodospiraceae bacterium | reverse complement strand
ACACGCGAGCGATGCGGTTCGCTACCGCTCACCAGCATCCTACATGGACGACCAAAACAACGTTCCATCACACACCACCTCTAACAACCCATACACCAACCAGCACCGATAAATCTGATTGCCTAAAAAGGCGTTGGCTTCAACCTTTTCTCGAGTCAAGTGAATAAAGTCAGGAGTTCTACCGCCGATACAAACTGCATCGTCAAATTCCGGCCACCCTATGGCAGGTAATGGAAGACATGTCCCTTTTCAAATACAGCTATGAGCACTTCACTGCATTGGCAGACAAGGCCTGTCTGCCCACGGACAGCGCCGTGGAAAAAACCAACAAGGGTATACTGCTGATTACAGCAACTATCATCGCCTTTCTGGCCATTTTCTGGGGATCGGCCTACGTCACTTTGGGTTACCCGACTTCGGGCACCATCCCTCTCGGTTATGCGGTTGTATCGCTTATCAGCATTGCCTATTTCTTCATCTCCAAACGCTTTGCCTTTTTCCGCTTCACCCAGTTACTGCTGATTCTGCTGCTGCCCTTTCTTTTGCAATGGAGTCTAGGCGGCTTTGCCAACAGCAGCGCCGTCATGGTGTGGGCCTTTTTCACTCCACTGGCGGCCATGCTGTTTGCCGATGCCCGTCAGGCAAGACGTTGGCTGTATGCCTTCCTGGGCCTGACGCTACTTTCCGTCGTGCTGGACAGTGCCCTGACCAATGTCGCGCCACCCATGGATCATCTGCCAAATGTGATCTTCTTCGCCCTCAACATGGGCTTTGGCTTTGCCAGCGTGTTCATCATCCTGAATTATTTTGTCAAGGAACGTGAGTGTTCCCACGACCAGGCAATGGTAGCGAAAGAAGCCGCGCTGGCAGCAAAGAAGGCGCTGGAAATATCCAACCAGCAGTTGCAGGCCAACGAAGCCAAGATCCGCGAACTGATGCTCACCGACTGGCTCACCGGCGTCGCCAACCGCCGCCACCTCGATGAGCGACTCAAGTGTGAACTGGTACGATGCCAGCGTTACGGCGGCCATCTGAGTATCGTCATGGCTGACCTTGATCACTTCAAGCAGGTCAACGACACCCACGGCCACGACGCTGGCGACACCGTCATCAGTGTCTTTGCCAACATCATCAGCGACACCGTACGCAATACCGACTTCGTCTCCCGCTATGGCGGCGAGGAATTTCTCATCATCCTGCCGGAGACCAACGAAGACGGTGCCCTGCAGCTTACCGAGCGCATTCGCACCCTCCTCGCCGGGCGCAGGATTCCGCCCCTGTCGGCCCCGGTCACCGCCAGTTTTGGCATTACCTCCGCCAACGCTACCGACAACCTTGACAGCCTGTTAAGGCGCGCCGATCAGGCCCTGTACCAGGCCAAGGAGGCCGGCCGAAACCGTTGCAGCATTTTTCAGGAGTCCGCTTTGGGGGGATAATGCCGCAGCCACTCATCACCGGACTCTCCATGCCTCCCCGTCACGACATCGAAGACCTGTTGCAACAGGCCCGCACAAAGCTCGCAGACAACACAGAGTCCGCCCGACTGGAGGCGGAAATCCTCCTCGCCCTCGCCCTAAACAGAGACCGCACCTGGCCGGAACATGTGCCAAGCCCGGAGCAACAAGACGCATTCAATCATCTACTGGAGCGCCGCAGTAGCGGCAAACCCATCGCCTACCTCACCGGTGAACGCGACTTCTGAGACATGACCCTGCGCGTCACGCCGGACACCCTGATCCCACGCGCGGAGACCGAACGACTGGTGGAACTGGCACTGGAACGCATTCCGTTGACAGCCGACTGGCGCATCGCCGACCTCGGCACCGGTTGCGGCGCTATTGCCCTGGCCCTGGCGCGCGAACGGCCCGCTTGCCACGTCATCGC
>CAZTPE010000254.1:0-4128 GCA_964614545.1 uncultured Ectothiorhodospiraceae bacterium | reverse complement strand
GAGCTACGCATTTTTCTGTTTCAGTTGCTGGTGGTGATGGGACAGTGGCAGCGTGCCCTGACACAGTTAAACGTGGCCGGCGAGTTGGATGCCGGTGCCCTGGCGATGGTGCAGACCTATCGTGAAGCGATCCGCTGTGAAGTGCTGCGCGCCGAGGTCTTTGCCGGCAAGCGTTCACCACTATTGTTCGGTAAGCCGGCTCAATGGGCGGCCAATCTTGTCGAGGCCCTGCGTCTGTCGGCGGATGGCCATTATGCACAGTCGAATGACTTGCGTGAAAAGGCTTTTGAACTGGCACCGGCTTCCTCGGGTGTCTGTGATGGCAAGCATTTTGACTGGATTGCGGATGCCGATATGCGCCTGGGCCCGATTGTTGAGGCAATCGTCAATGGCCAGTATTACTGGGTTCCGTTTAATCAAATACAACAAATCACGATTGAAGAACCGGCAGACCTGCGCGACATGGTCTGGATGCCGGCCTATTTTGTCTGGGCAAACGGTGGCGAATCGGTTGGCCTGATTCCGACTCGATATCCAGGTTCTGAGGCGTGTGAGGATGGTGCTATCCGTCTGGCGCGAAAGACAGAATGGCAGCAATACGGTGAAGATCTTTATGTGGGTCTTGGCCAGCGGTTGCTAACAACCGATGACGATGAATATTCGCTCATGGATATTCGATCCATTTTGCTGGATACGGCGATGGAGCCTGACCTAAAGACGGAGTCGGTTGCTACAGACGGGATCGGTGATGGCTGAATTAATGCCGAAGGAGCGGCTGCAGCCTTCACTGCTGGATCGTCTTACCGACGATGATCCGCATAAAACCAAGGAGTCCCGCCAGCAACGGGTGTTGTCTATCGGCGCGCTACGGGCAGCGGTGCTGCGTGATCTGGCCTGGTTGCTCAACTCGGATAATCTTACCGGGGAGCCGCTTGATGATTATCCGTTGGTTGCCCATTCTGTGCTCAATTACGGTTTGCCTGATCTGGCCGGGCACACCGCATCGAGCACCGATGTGGGAGTCTTGGAACGTACTCTGCGCCAAGTGATTCTCGATTTTGAACCGCGCATCCTGCGCAATACTCTCAAAGTGCGCGCAGTGATCTCAGCAGGGGAGATGAACCATAACGCCATCACCTTCGAGATTGAAGGGGAACTCTGGGCTCAGCCCCTACCGGAGCGTATGTATCTGAAGACACAGGTGGATCTGGAAAACGGCGATGTTTCCATCGCGGAAAACTCCCGGGCGGGCAGTGCCTGATGGATCCCCGGCTGCTGAGATACTATAACCGCGAACTGCAACATGTGAGGGAAGTCGGCGCAGAGTTCGCCAAAGAGTTTCCCAAAATCGCCGGACGCCTCGGGCTTGAAGGGCTGGAATGCGCCGACCCTTATGTGGAGCGGTTGCTGGAAGGCTTTGGATTTTTGGCGGCCAGGGTGCAGCTCAAGGTTGATGCGGAGTTCCCCCGCTTTACCCAAAACCTGCTGGAAATGATCTATCCGCATTATCTGGCGCCCACGCCGTCCATGGCGGTTGTCCAGTTCCAGCCGGATTTGAGTGAAGGTTCGCTGGCGAATGGTTTTGTTATTCCTCGGCACAGTATCTTACGCAGCCGTTTAGGTGGGGGGAGTCAAGCCGCCTGCGAGTATCGCACCGCCCATGAAACAGAACTTTGGCCGATCCAGATCAAAGAGGCCGAGTACTTCAGTTATTTGGGTGAGCTCGGCAAGCCTGATTTGCCCCATGTGCAGGATGCAAAGGCCGGCATTCGTCTACGCTTACAGGCAACCGCCGGGCTGACATTCGATCAGATATCATTGCAAAAGCTGTCGTTTCATCTTCGCGGCAGTGATGAACTCCCGATGCAGATATACGAACGCATGTTTGCCAATGCGGTGGCGTTGGTCGTCATGCCGGCAGATAAAAAAGCCTCAGGATATGAGGTTCTGGACAGGTCTCATATCCAGCGTGTGGGCTTCGAGGACGACCAGGCCTTATTGCCCTATAGTCAGAGATCGTTTAGCGGCTACCGCTTGTTGCAGGAATATTTTGCCTTTCCAAGTCGTTTTATGTTTGTTGAGTTCAACGGCATAGGGAGCGCCGTTCAGCGTTGCAGGGATACAGAAATCGATGTTGTCATCCTGCTGAACCGAAGTGATAGCGATCTCGAAAAACTCGTCAGCAAAGATAACTTTGCCTTGTTTTGCTCGCCGGCGATCAATCTTTTTTCCAAACGCACGGACCGCATCCATCTTACCGATAAGCAGTATGAATACCATGTGGTGCCTGACCGAAGCAGGCCCATGGATTTTGAGGTTTATCAGGTCAACAGTGTGGTGGGACTTGGCACCAGTGCCGATCAGGAGCAGGAATTTCTGCCGTTTTATGCGGCTAATGATCTTGGTGCCGAGTCGGATTTACATGCCTACTATGCCGTACAACGTGTTCCACGCCTGCTTTCATCGCGTCAGCGCAGACAGGGCGCCCGTTCCAGCTACCTGGGTAGCGAGGCCTATGTGTCGCTGGTCGATGCCAGTGAAGCCCCTTACCGTACGGAGCTGCGTCAGCTTGCGGTGGAAACCCTGTGCACAAACCGGGATCTGCCGTTGCACATGCCGGTCGGTCAGGGAAAAACAGATTTCAGTATGGAGATGGGCGCACCGGTGGAGTCCGTCAGGTGTGTGGCCGGGCCAACCGCGCCCAAACCGTCATTTGTCGAAGGTGAGACCGCCTGGCGCCTGATTAATCATCTCTCGCTCAATTACCTGTCTCTGGCTGGCAGCAGTCACAACGAAGGTGCGGCCGCCCTGCGTGATCTGATGACGCTGTATGGCGATACCGGTGAGGCGGCGATTAAAAAACAGGTCGAAGGGCTTAAGTCCATCACGACACAGGCCATCACCCGTCGTATTCCGCTCGCAGGCCCGATCACCTTTGGCCGCGGCCTGGAAGTCAGTGTGACATTCAATGAATCTGATTTTGAAGGATCAGGTGTTTTTCTTTTAGGGGCAGTTCTGGAGCAGTTTTTCAGCAAATTCGTATCGATCAATTCATTTACAGAAACGGTTGTGAGGACGCATGATCGTGGAGAGATAATCCGATGGCCAGCAAGGATAGGGAGGCGCCAGACCTTGTAGCGCTGCAACAGGCCCTGCAGGATGCGCCGTATGATTTTGATTTTTTCCAGGCGGTTCGCCGTCTGGAATGTGCTTATTTTGACAAACCGAGGCTGGGCCAGTCGCTGAAGGCAGGCGATGATCCTATTCGCCTTGCACAACAACCGTCCCTGCGCTTCGCCCCTGCACCATTGGATTCATTCGAACCCGGCGGCGAAAACAGGCCGCCGCGTTTATCGGTTAATTTTTTTGGCCTGCTTGGTCCGAACGGGCCTTTGCCTTTGCATCTGACGGAGTATGCCTACGAGAGAATGCATAATGCGGGCGATGTCACCTTTGCCCGTTTTCTCGATGTGTTTCATCACAGGATGTTGTCGCTGTTTTATCGGGCCTGGGCCAATGGCCGGCCGGCGGTCGAGTATGATCGCCCGGAGGCCGACCGCTTTGCATTCTATGTTGGGGCACTTGCCGGTTTGAGGAAACCCTCACGGTCGGATTATGACGCCGAATTGTATTTCGCCCAATTGCACCATGCCGGGCGAATGTCCTGCCAGACGCGTCATGCCGAGGGCCTGAGTGCAGTGCTCAAAGGTTTCTTTCGCCTGCCTATCAAGATTACCCAGTTTGTTGGCCATTGGCTTCCGTTGCCGGAAGATTGCCGTTGTCGGCTGGGTGGTGCCAGCCAGACGGCGACACTGGGTGGCAATGCAACATTGGGGGCGGAGGTTTGGGACTGTCAGAGCAAGTTTCGCATTACCCTTGGCCCCGTCGGATATAGCGACTACCAGCGTTTTCTACCGGGTACAAAAAGCATTCAACGAATGATCGGGTTGTTGCGCCAGTATATCGGCGATGAACTCTGCTGGGATGTGAATCTGATCTTGAAAAAAGATGAGGTGCCCGGTTTCAGGCTGGGGCAACAGGGGCAGCTGGGCTGGACAACATGGCTAATGACAGAAAATGCCAGCCGCGATGCGCAGGATCTGGTTATGGAACCGATAAAGCAGGCGG
>CAZTPE010000253.1:0-4156 GCA_964614545.1 uncultured Ectothiorhodospiraceae bacterium | reverse complement strand
AATATAAAGCGAGTTTTTCCCCATATTATTGTTAATGAGGGGGTCTCGATATCTACTGGTTCACTCACATAACTGCATGTATTTAAAGTAATTCCCCATCCATGTCAGGGGCAAAGCGAGCCATCAGTAATGGCAAAGCGTGCCTGATGTTTGGCATTCACCCCATATGCTGACTTTATGCACAGCATGTTTTTGCGTCAGGGAGCCGGCAATGAAGAGATCCTTTTATTGGATCTATCGTGCTGGAATCTGTCTGCGGGGATACAACCCGGTCGGGCGAAATCACTGAAAGGCATTGCACCGTATGTCGTTGTTGTATCTCTCAAGTTTCCGAAACATATCTAGCGTGCAAGCTATTCCTTCGATAACAGCAGATTCCCCGTGCTGTCTGCTGTGCACCGCCAGCCGGGCGCCAACCAAGTAGTGGAGACGGTTTCGGTAATCAGTGCGGGGCCTTGCAGGGTTTGTCCCGCTTGCAGGCTGATACGGGGGATGATGGTGACTTCCGTTTCACAGCCGTGAAGGTGTGCGGTGCCGGTGACGCCCTCCAGTGTGGTTTCGCCGCCCAGCGGAATCTGCAGGCTGATGCTCTGTACCTTGGTGCGCAGGGTGACCAGTTCCACGGCCTGTTGCAGGCGATGGCCGTAGAGGGCCTCGTGGCGCTGGTGGAAGGCCTCGCGGGTGTCGTGGCTCCCTCGCCAGGGGAGGTTGATGGCGTAGGATTGGCCGCAGTAGCGCAGGTCGACGCTGGGGTGGGTTTCGATGTCTTTTTCATTCACGCCTTCGTTGCGCAGTGCGGCATGGCCTTCGGCGGCCAGTTCGGCGAAGGCGTTGTCCAGTTCGGTGTCGCTGATGTCGTCCAGCAGGCCGGTTTGGGTGCGCGACAGGTGCCGGGCACGCGGGGCGACCAGCATGCCGAGGGCGGACAACACGCCGGCATGCACCGGCACCAGGGCCTGCTCCATGCCCAGGGCCTCGGCGAGGGCGCAGACGTGCAGGCCGCCGGCGCCGCCGAAGCAGGTCAGGGTCAGTTCACGCGGGTCGACGCCGCGTGCTACGGACATCACGCGCAGGGCGCGCGCCATGTGTTCGTTGGCGACGGCGATGATGCCTTCGGCGGCGGCCTCGATGCCAACGTCCAGCGGTTCCGCCACGCGGCCCACGGCATGGCGGGCGGCGTCCACGTCCAGACTCATGCTGCCGCCGAGGAAGGCGTCGGCGCGCAGGCGGCCGAGGATCAGGTTGGCGTCGGTGACGGTGGGCTGGTTGCCGCCTTGCCCGTAACAGGCGGGGCCGGGTGCGGCGCCGGCGGACTCCGGCCCCACCTGCAACATGCCGCCTTCGTCCACGCGGGCGATGGAGCCACCGCCGGCGCCGATGGTGTGCATGTCGACCATTGGCACGCCCACGGGATAGTCGCCGATGCGGCCTTCGCTGGTAAGGCGCAGTTCGCTGCCATCGAGTAGCGCGACGTCGGTGGAGGTGCCGCCCATGTCGAAAGTCAGTAAGTGCTCACATCCGGCCTGCGCGCCGATATATTGCGCCCCGGCCAGACCACCGGCGGGGCCGGAGAGCAGCATGTGCACGGCCTGTTCACCGGCCTGTGCGGCGCTAATGGTGCCGCCGGAGCTTTGCATTACGGCGATGTGTGCCTGCGGTGCGCCGTCGTGCAGGCGTTGCAGATAGCCTGTCACCAGCGGTCCCACGGCGGCATTGAGCCAGGTGGTGATGCCGCGTTCGTATTCGCGGACTTCGGGCAGCACCTTCGATGAGCGCGAGACGAACAGGCCGGTGGGCATGGCTGCCTCGATGCGCTGCTCGGCGCTGTCTTTATCTCCGGCTTGCAGCCAGGAAAACAACAGGTTGATGGCCACGGCCTGCGGTGCAAGCTTTTCCACTGCGGTGCGCAGTTCGATGAGGTCGGCCTCGGTGAGGGGCTCCAGTTCCTCGCCCGTGGCGCTGAGACGCCCGCCTGTTTCCAGGCACAGCTCGCGCGGCACCGGCGGGGGCTTGAGGGGCGGGTTGAGGTTGTACAGTTCGCGCCGCGCCTGGCGGCCGATGGTCAGGGTGTCGCGCAGGCCGCGGTTGGTGATGTAGACGGTGCGCACGCCCTTGCCTTCGAGTACCGCGTTGGTGGCGACGGTGGAGCCGTGGATCAGCAGCAGTTTACGGTCTTCCAGGCCCAGCTCGCGGATGCCCTGCAGGATGGCGCGCTCCGGGGCGTCCGGCGTCGACAGCACCTTGTGCACATACAGCCGGGAATCGCGCAGGAGAACAAAGTCAGTGAAGGTGCCACCGGTATCGACGCCAAGAATGCAGGCAGACATGGGCAGGCGGCGGGATTTCAGGCGACGATGACGCGGTCACGTCCCGCCTTTTTGGCGGCATAGAGTGCGGCATCGGCGCGGGCGATGGCGTCTTCCGCCGTCTCGCCGAAGCGGACCATGGTGACGCCCATGCTCATGGTGACCTTGAGGCTCAGGTCCGGCAGTTTGACCGGGTTTTCGGTAATGCGCTTGCGTGCGCGCTCGGCGACGTGCTTCATGGAGGTGGGGGTGGCGTTGTGCAGGATGAGCAGGAATTCCTCGCCACCGTAACGGCCGACGCGGTCGAATCCGCGCAGGGCGGCGCGCAGACGGCGCGAGACTTCCATCAGCACCTTGTCGCCGACCAAGTGCCCGTAGGTATCGTTGACATCCTTGAAGTGATCCAGGTCCGCCATCACAACCGCCACCGTGTGCTCGCCCTGGGCGACCTCACCGAGGGCCAGCTCCAGCTCGGCGATGATGGCATCGTGGTTGGCCAGCCCGGTGAGGGAGTCGGTACTGGCGGCCACGCGCAAACGGTCCTTCTGTTGCTGGGTGCGGGCCAGGGTCTCCTCCAGCGAGGTGACCTGCGCGACATGATAGGTCTCGATGGCCAGGGAGATGTCCAGGCAGACGATCTTGTGCAGGAAGGACTCGATCTGCCGGCCATCGCCGTCCGCCGTCCGCAGGCTGTCCGGGAAACGGGCGATGATGAATTGGCTGAGCCAGTAATAGGCGCAGTTGTAGAGGCTCAGGTTGAGGCCGATCCAGGCGTGGGCCTGGCCGACGCGCAGACGTGCCTCGAAGTATTCCGGGGTATCGAACTCCATGCCCAGGCTGCGCACATAGTTCGTTTGGGTGGCTTTCAGTCGCGCGATGTCGAAGCCGCCGCTGAGCATCTCCTGCACTTCTTCGACGCTATCCAGCCAGTCGTAGAAGTCATTGACGATCGCGGTGATGTTGGGGCGGATGACCTCCATTTGCAGGCGCCGGGCGAGGACGTGATCTTCCACCGAGAAATCCAGCCAGCGCAGGCGCTGATGAATTCTGTCATCATCGAAACCAAACTTCTCGCAGTAGGGCAGGGCCATAAAACAGGTGCTCTGTCGTTGAACTTTCTGAGGGCACTTCCAATCATAGATTGCGGTCTTTGCGTGACCTGAAGGCGGTAGCTGCCAGGCGTGATTCGCAGCAAAGGGTGGTTTCCCTTTTCAAGAATTACACCAACAGTAGGCGCTTTAGGCGGCGCAGCAGATGCCGCCTTCAGGCCGTGCCCTGCGTGGCTTTACGCCCGGCCGGACTCTGTGTTGTACTTTCTCGACAGGCAACCAGCCCGGCTTCGAAAGTACGCTTGATCCCGGACCGGGCGTAAAGCCAGAGACCGCAATCTCTGATTGGAAGTGCCCTGAACTGACTATATCATACGCCAAACTGTCACGAGGCTTGGTTAACCCGATGTCGCAACGAGCACCCACTCCCGCTCCACAAACGTCACCCAGGGAAACCCTGGTCAAGGTTGAACAGCTGACACGCCAGTTCGGTGCACACACGGTCGTCGATGGCGTCGACTTCGAGGTGCACCGCGGCGAGGTGCTGGGTTTTCTCGGCCCCAATGGCGCCGGCAAGACCACTACTATGCGTATGATCACCGGCAACCTCGCGCCCAGTGCGGGGCGGGTGACCATTAACGGTCTCGATATCCTCGACCGGCCCAAGGCCGCCAAGGCGGAGATCGGCTATCTGCCGGAGCAGCCGCCGGTGTACCGTGAGCTGACGGTGGACGAATACCTGCGCTTCTGTGCACGCCTTAATCGCATTCCGCGCGGCCGGGTGGCGCAGGCGATGGCCTC
>CAZTPE010000252.1:0-4171 GCA_964614545.1 uncultured Ectothiorhodospiraceae bacterium | reverse complement strand
ATTCCGCTGCGCTTATCCTGGCTACAGCACAAGGACGCAATAACGCAGCGTATTGCACCCTTCGGTAAACAAACACCCTCGCAGCCATCTACGGGGAGTTGAACCCCCAGCAATCAAATCAAATAAACGTCTTCAACAAATCCGAAAACTCCGGCGTGCGCAGGTAGCCGTAGGACTTGTGGTTGATGTCACCCCAGTCATTCATCACCAGGTCATCCTTGACCTTTACGCCGGCATAGTTCTCGTCATAGTCATCGCTCAAGTGGACATCCAGGGCAACGGGATCACGGCGGTCGGCAAGATTGGTCCATTTTTTGACAATGCTGGGCGTACGGATGAACGGGCTTTCCTTGACGATCATGTGCTTGACGTGGGGCAGACCGAGCGGTGAACCAATCGTCACGAAATGCTCGATCGACAGGGTTGGGTCTTCTTTGCCCAGCTTGCGCAACACGTCATAGGCGATGATGGTACCCATGGAATGTGCCACCAGCATCAGGCGCCTGTTACGGTTGTCGATAATGGCTTTTTTCAGACGGCCGCGCAGTTCCTTGCGTATTGCCTCTTCCTTGTAATAGCGATACAAGTCCGGCAACTTTCCCTTCAGGACCTTTTCCGCCGGCTCATCAATGTCCAGTTTGTTTTTCATGAAATCCAGAAAATCGCCGCCCACATCCAACACGCGCGAACGAAGATAGTCCATCCAGCCGTCCTTGTAGTATTCCAGCCCCCCCGGTTTTGCCTCACGATAGGCATCCGGCTTGGGATCAGGGGCGGGATACATGACGTCAGCCCAGTAGACGGAGTGGAAGTCCAATGAGGTGATCGGCAGACGGCTGTTCTTGTTCAGCCCTTCGACCATTGATGCTTCCCACCACTTTGCCAGGATTTTCTTTTCCGGCTTGTTGGCCAGACCGTGAATGCCAATAATCAGCTTGCTCGATTTTTTTGCGCTCATTTGTACTCTCTCCCTTCATATATTCCGTCAAATGATGCTAACGCCGGGGTCGACAGGATGCAAAGGCTGGGCGGGAGATCAGGGGGAAATGGTCATATCACACTTCAGGGATCTACCGTATGCGGCATTCCTTCAGCTGGCGCTCACTCATAGTGCGATCCAGCGATGTAGACCTGATGATAACGAAGTGAAATCAGAGCTTGTCGCCTGGAATGGCGTGAAACGCAGAGGTGCAGAGGACGCAAAGGCTTTTGAAAGGGTTTTCTCTGTGTCCTCTGCGCCTCTGCGTTCTTTGCGTTGATTCCCGGCCCATGAGCCCGTACCTCGGCTTCCACGTCACGTCATCCGGGCCATCCGCTGTTCAGGCCATCTGCCGTCAATGATTGGGCCAACAGCTATTGCGCCACTATTTCCTGCAGACGTTGAAATTGGGATTCCCGGTGCATGACATCCTTCATGGCCTTTTTAAAAAAGGGGCGCAACGAGGATTTCAGGTGTTTCACGGCCTCGCGCACCGGGATGCCTTTCAGGCAACAGAAGATCGCCAGCGCATAGGTCACATCGAACTGGGACAGGTAATTTTCTCGTTCGACGGCTGGCCCGGAACAGCTGCCGCAGGAACGGATCTTGGCGGTATTGGCACTGTCCGCCATGGCCACGCCGAAGCCCATGAACACGGCCAGCAGTTCCGTCACATGGGGCCAGTTTTCTTCACCACCGGGTGGAGGCTCGTTGGCCGTGGTGCCGAGATAGTGGGCCAGGGTATGCGCGAAGTGGGCGATCATGACTTCCGGGTCGCGCAGCTGATCCGTGCGAAAGATGACCGGCAGGGGTTGCACCGCATCCACGGGGACGGGCATCACCCCCTCCGTCGCCCGGACAAGGCCTTCGACCGGGAGGGCCGGCGGCGGCAGGCTTTCCGCGGCATTCTCATCCACCAGCCGGCAGGGCCAGTGTGACATACCGGCAAAGAACCTGACCCTGTCGAAGACCAGCCTAGCCATGCCTTCAGCGCTGGATTCCTGGCCAGGAAAATGCTCGTTGCTGGACGTCACCAGGATGGTCTCATCACGAAAGATCCGTGCGTCGAAGTTGTGTAGCGCCCAGGCAAAGCTGTCGAACATCCACTGCACGGTGATTTCATCGAGCAATTGGGGTGGTTTCAGAAACGGGAACACGGTACGGCCTCGGTGTCGAAATGTGATTCGGGAAAGACCGTAGCCTACTATTGCCTCGGCTGGATATCGAGTAAAAGCGTGTGCTCAAAGATCACGAAAGACGATTGCTGCGCATTGGCCAGCGCCTGCTCGATGGCGACGCGGCCTTTTTGCGGCGTGCCGCTTTCCAGCAGGCCGCGATAGAAGCGTTCGTAGAAATGGTCCGGCTCGACGCGCACCTCAATCTGCAGCTGCAGGCCCGGGCGCGGCAGCGGGTGCGCATAGACGATATCCACCGACTCCCCCGGTGCGATGCGGGTATCGTAGATCTCACGGGACAGGTCCGGTGTGGTCTCGCGGCCGATGATGGCTTCGCGCAGGCTGCCGATAACGCTCTCCCCGGCCGCATCGACCAGTTGCGCCTGGACAAAAACCTTGGGGGTCACATAGGTGGGAAAATTGTGCCCGGTACCGCTGTTGAGCACGCGGATGGCGGCCTCCAGCGTATCGCCGACCTTGAGCGGATTCTGCGGCCCGCTCACGGTAATGGTCACGGCCTTTTTCACCATTTCCGGGTCATGAATGCCGCGCCACAGGTGGCGGCGATCAGGCATGTGGCAATCCTGGCACTGGATGCCCCGGCGGGCATAGTCGCTGGCCAGCCATTCGTTGTAGGTGTTCTCCATCAGTTTGCCGTTGAGCGCATAGTCACCGGGCGGAAACTGGTGGCAGTGCGCGCAGAAGGCGGACTTGCCAAAGGCCGTTTGTGCGCTGAATCCGGCATGCGCCGAGGACTCGCTTTCACCGCGAGCGGGCGGGCCGAAGCGCCGGTGACTGCGCACATGACAGGCGGCGCAGGTCAGGCCCTGATGCTGCAGACCGACATCGAAGGCTGGATTCTCCACCCAGGAGCCATCCGCCGGCTGTTGCAGCAGCGGCTGCTGTTCCGTCAGCGGTGCGTGGCAGCGCCAGCACATGCGTGCCGTGGCGGGGTCACCCGCGCGCATGTCCACCGTCTGCCCCGCGACACCTGGCCCCATGGCGCGACTGTGCAAGGTAGTTTTCCAATCTTCATACTGACGCGGATGGCAGACACCGCAGTCGGCGGCGGATAGCGATGACTCTAACGATGTGTAGTCTTTGGGTGGAGGGCCCTGCGGCGGGATAGTGTCACCCGGCCAGTGACGGGCCAGAAAATCCGATTCATCCTGTGTCGGACCGGCCTCTTGCGCGGCAGCCGCAGGAAAAAGCACTGCGCCCAACAGGCTGGCGCAGACCAGCTTCCGAATGAAGTCAGTATTGGGTAGTTTGTGTTCGATAATGATATTCAGCAGCGCTGCTGTCCCATACCGTCCCCCCTCCCAAGATTGGGGGAGGGGACACCCTTACTCATCCACAAAATCTGCAATTACATACCGCAGGGATTTTTCTGCTTCATCTCGCAGGGGTTCTTGTGTTTCATCCCACAGGGGTTTTCATGCTTCATGGCACAGGGATTGTGCATCTTCATGCCACCTTTCATCCCACAGGGATTCTTGTGTTTCATGTCGCAGGCGTTCTTGTGTTTCATCGCGCAGGGGTTGGCCTTCATCGCGGCCCGGAAGTCTTTCTGTTTAACATCGATCACATAGGCCGCCAGCGCCGCCAGTTCGCGTGAATCCCAGGCCAGGGGCTTGGATGCCATGGGTGCCAGCATACAGAACTGGACGAATTCATCGGCGTGCAGCTCGCCACTGACGCCGGCACGTACCTTGGCCATACCCACGGGGTGCGGATAGGGCTTGGCGAAACCGGGCTTGAACAGGTCATTGGTGGTGTGGCAATCGTTGCAGGTGGTCTTATTTGGGCTCAGTGAGGGATCACGGAAAAGTTTCTCACCTTCCTTCACCAGCTGTGCACGGGAAACCCCGGAAAACAGTGTGGTACCGGCAGGGCGCTTGATCAGCTTGGCGTCAATGCGGTCAGCGGCCATGCCACCACAGGGGTTCTTGTGCTTCATGCCACAGGGATTGTGCATTTGCATGTCACAGGCATTTTTGTGCTTCATGCCGCAGGG
>CAZTPE010000251.1:0-4197 GCA_964614545.1 uncultured Ectothiorhodospiraceae bacterium | reverse complement strand
GCGCCAATGCCGGCCACCGGCTCATCGCGGCGCAGACCCGCGTGCAGAGCCACTGCCCCGCCCTGGGAAAAGCCCATCAGCACGATGCGTGACGGCGAGATGCCGCGCCCGCCCTCGTCTTGGATCAGGGCGTCGATGGCCTGGCGGGCTTCTTCCAGCCCCTCGCGATCCTGTCGCGCGCCGCGCTCCAGCGAATACAGGTCGTACCAGGCGCGCATCACGTAGCCGCCGTTGAGGGTTACCGGGCGATGTGGCGCATGCGGAAAGATGAAGCGGATGCGGCTGCCCGGGGCCAGTGCGAGCTGCTCCACCACCGGCTCGAAGTCATGGCCGTCGGCGCCCAGGCCGTGCAGCCAGATGACCGCGGCGTCGGGGTTGGCGGCGGTCTCGATTTCGACAGCCGGTTCACTCTGGCTCATATAGCCTCGGACGGAATCAGTTGCAGGGGCTCGCCGCACTGTTCGCGCAGGGTCTGATTGAGCAGCTGAAAGAATTCCAGCTCGCCCTGCCGCCAGCGGCCGTCGTCGCCGAGGTCGAAGTGGTAGCCGTCGGCGCGGGTGGCGACCCAGATCTGCCGCGTCGGCACCTGCCGGTTGATGATGATGTGGCTGCCGCCTTCGCATTCGATATCGAGGATGCCGTCAGCAAGGTCCCAGTCGAGATCGCTCTCGCAGTCTTCCAGCTGGGCCTCGATATGGGCGAGGATTTCGTCCACTTTCTGTTTGAATTCAGTCTCGTTCACGCGGATTTCCTGTGTTTTCGTTTATACTGACGGCGACAATTAATTTAAGATTGGCATGCGGCACGTAGGGCATTATTCATGAAAACCTGCTGGGCACAATATCTACTCTGGTTGGTCATTGCCATCCTCGGCGTGGGCGGCGCGCTGTCCGCCTGCGGGCAGAAGGGGGCTCTGTACCACCCGGCGCCGGAAGTAGCCCCGGCTGCGCAGGTCGAGGATGCCCCGGAAGTCGCTGCCCCCACTCACGACGATACCCAGAAAACCACCCCCTAAATTTTATGGATCATTTTCAATACCGCGACGGACGCCTGTTCGCCGAAGACGTCGACCTGACCGCCATTGCTGAGCAGGTGGGCACCCCCTGCTATGTCTATTCTCGCGCCACCTTCGAGCGCCACTGGCGTGCCTTTGACGACGTGTTCGCCGGTCACGACCATCTGGTCTGCTATGCGGTGAAGGCCAATTCCAATCTCGCCGTGCTGAATCTGCTGGCACGCCTCGGCTCCGGTTTCGATATCGTCTCCGGCGGCGAGCTGGCGCGTGTTCTGGCCGCCGGCGGTGATGCGCGCAAGGTCGTCTTCTCCGGCGTCGGCAAGCTGGAATGGGAGATGCGCCATGCGCTGGAGGCCGGCATCCGCTGCTTCAATGTGGAGTCCGGGGCTGAGCTGGAGACGCTCAACCGCGTCGCCGGCGACATGGGCCGGCGCGCGCCCATCTCCATTCGCGTCAATCCCGACGTGAACGCACAGACCCACCCTTACATCTCCACCGGCTTGAAGGAAAACAAGTTCGGCATCGACATCAACGCGGTCGAGGCGGTGTACCTGCGCGCCGCCAAGATGGTGAATATCGAGGTGCTGGGTGTGGACTGCCATATCGGCTCGCAGCTGTGCGAGGTGTCACCCATCGTCGATGCGCTGGATCGCCTGCTGGCTCTCATCGACCGCCTCGCTGTACAGGGCATCCACCTGCACCACGTGGACGTGGGTGGCGGCCTCGGCATCGCTTATAACGGCGAGGCCCCGCCCAGCCCGGCAGATTACGCCGAGGCCATTCTGGCGCCCTTGCGCGAGCGTGGACTGGAGATCGTCATGGAGCCGGGCCGCGCCATCGCCGGCAATGCGGGCGTGCTGCTGACCCGCGTCAGTTACCTCAAGCCCGGTGCAGAGAAGCACTTCGCCATTATCGACGCGGCCATGAACGACCTCATGCGCCCAGCCCTGTATCAGGCCTGGCAGGCCATCGTGCCGGTGGTGCCGCGCAGCGAGGGCGAGACGCGGGTGTATGACGTGGTGGGGCCGGTGTGCGAGACCGGTGACTTCCTCGGCAAGGACCGCGAGCTGACCATCGAGGCCGGCGATCTGCTGGCGGTGCGTTCCGCCGGGGCCTACGGTTTCACCATGAGCTCCAACTACAATACCCGCCCGCGCGCCGCCGAGGTGATGGTGGATGGCGATCGAGTGCACGTGGTGCGCCAACGCGAGCGGCTGGAAGACCTGTGGGCGGGTGAGAGCCTGTTGCCTGAATAAGCGAACTAAGGAAGTATTGTGGGAGCGACTTTCAGTCGCGAAAGAAAGCTCTCAGCCTCCATCGCGACTGAAAGTCGCTCCCACAGCCTGCTCTGCCAGCGCTTACGACTCCACACTAATCCGCCGCGGCTGCACCGCTTCCCGCTTTGGAATGACGATCTCCAGCGAGCCATGCTTGCTCTTCGCCTTGATGCCCTCGGGATCGGCGCTCTCCGGCAGGGTGAAGCGGCGGTGGAATGAGCCATAGGCGCGCTCGATACGCTTGTAGCCTTCCTTCTCTTCCGTGTGCTCGCTCTTGCGCTCTCCCCTGATGGAAAGGATGCCGTTCTCCATATTGACCTCGATATTCTCAGGGTCGACGCCGGGAATATCGGCCAGCACCAGGAAGCGGTCATCCTCTTCCTTGATGTCCACCGCCGGCGCCCAGTCGCTGGTCGCGACATTACCGTTCTCACCCTCGGCAGGCAGACGGTTGTCGAACAGGCTGTTCATCTCGCGCTGCAGCTGCTGCAGCACATTCCAGGGTTCATAACGTACCAGTGTCATGACGTCCTCCTTACTGTTTCCAGTGGTTTGGTTCAAGTTCTATAGGTGGATATCTGGGCCGAATTTGGCATTTCAAGGGATCAGGGGTGACATGATTGGCAGGTTTTCCGGGCACTACATATAGATATTAACGTTTTTTGTCGGGTATTTTCTATGTCTGTGTATTTACTGGATATTTCTTTTTTGTTTTCGATAACGTGCTGATCTTAAATGATTTAATATTTATTCCTTTTAAGGGTGAATACAGTTGACAGCGCATTATGTCGGCCCTATTCTTCTCCGCTAACACAACATATTGTGTTTCCAGTTTTTAGGGAGTCCGGGGAGCCTAAGCCGCTCAGACGGCAGCCCGCGCCCCGTATCGTCAAATTACCAATACCAGCGACGAGGAAGTCCGCAAACCATGAAACCCGCCATCGTGAAATCCATGCTCAAGACCGTTGAAGACATTCCCTTTCAAGCGGCCTCCGTCGATATCTGGGAAAAGAAATACCGCTTGGTGCGCAAGGACGGCGTGGTCATCGACGAGACCATCGACGACACTTACCGCCGCGTTGCCCGCGCCCTGTCCGAAGTCGAGGAAAGCGAAGAGAAGCGTGAACAGTGGGGCGAGCAGTTCCTCTGGGCCCTGCGCCACGGCGCCATCCCCGCCGGCCGCATCATCTCCAACGCCGGTGCGCTGGCCTACAAGCCCGCCACTTCCACCATCAATTGTACTGTCTCCGGCACCATCGAAGACTCCATGGACAATATTCTCGAAAAGGTGCACGAGGCCGGCCTGACGCTGAAGGCCGGCTGTGGCATCGGCTACGAATTTTCCACTCTGCGTCCCAAGGGTGCCTTCGTCGCCGGCGCCGGCGCCTACACTTCCGGCCCGCTGTCGTTCATGGATATCTACGACAAGATGTGTTTCACCGTCTCTAGCGCCGGCGGCCGCCGCGGCGCGCAGATGGCCACCTTCGACATCGGCCACCCGGACGTCATGGACTTCATCCGCGCCAAGCGTGAAGACGGCCGCCTGCGCCAGTTCAACCTGTCGCTGCTGATCACACGGGAATTTATCGAGGCCGTGAAAGCCGATGCCGATTGGCAGCTCGCCTTCCCCATTTGTGAAAAAGAGCTGGCACTCGAAAAGCTCGACCTCAACGACCCGTCGCAAGTGGTGTGGCGCGAATGGCCCACGGAAAACGGCTACATCACCCGCGAAGACGGCCTCACCGCCTGCAAGGTCTACCAAAACATCCGCGCGCAGCGCCTGTGGGACGTCATCATGGCGTCCACCTACGACTACGCCGAGCCCGGCTTTATCCTCATCGACAAGGTCAATGAGATGAACAACAACTGGTTCTGCGAAAACATCCGCGCCACCAATCCCTGCGT
>CAZTPE010000250.1:0-4236 GCA_964614545.1 uncultured Ectothiorhodospiraceae bacterium | reverse complement strand
GAGATCCAGCACCACCATGTGGGAGACATCGAACATGCCCGCATCGCGGCGCACCTGATGGTGCTCCTCCAGCTGCGAGCCGTAGTGGATAGGCATTTCCCAACCGGCAAAATCCACCATCTTGGCCTTGGCCGCAAGGTGTTGCTGGTACAGGGGGGTATGCTGGGGCATGGTGTCAGGCCTCTGTTTGAGAACGAAAAAGGTCGGCAAGCACAAGCCTGCTGCCCCTCTGTCCGCTTAACCTGAGAGCTTTTAGGGTGTTTCTATTTATGCTGGCGGCCTCTGAGGTCACAAGCAATAAATAATAACGTCCTTTACCCCTTCGGTGGGCCGGTCGCGCCGGCCTCTCTCCAGAGTCAACCTGTCATCTGCGGTTCATTTGCCTGAGCGATTCCGGGCGGTTGCGCCTTCGGCGGCAGCCTACCATCGGTGGCTGCTCTCTCCCGCAGAGAGTCAGTGCACCGTTGGTGCACGGGTGGTTGAGGGCGGAACTATACCGGATTGCCACGGCCAAGACCATGCGCCCCGGCGCCGGCAGGCCGATGTGCCATCAAGGCTATGGGCGTCATTACCGATAGGGCTAGGGGGCCTAAATTGGCTAGAATACGCGCTTTGTGATCCGGGTCTCGGCAAAATATGTGCCGCTACCGTAGTAATGTCCGGGGCAGGTGCGCAAACTTGCCTGCTCCCGCACAAATCAGTACGACACGAGGATGATATGCATAAAGCCAACCGCCCCTTGATGTACAGCCTTACTGTTGCCGGCGTGCTGGCACTGACGGCCTGCGACGAGGTGCCGCCAGAGCAGCTGGTCGAGGACTTCGGCATTGCCTACATCAAACGCCCCATCGTCACCGAGATCGACCAGGACACCAATGAGGTGGTGTTGGCGGAGACGGATATCAGCGAGGTGCTGGGATTCACCGAGGGCGGCGACATCTGGTACCGTGATCGCGCCTCACCCTCGGCCAACGAACGCAACATCACCTTCTGTCTGACCCAGGGCCTGGGTGACGTGCGCGATCTGGAAACGTCCTACGACGGCAGTAAGATTATTTTCTCCCTGCGTCTGCCGGATCCTGATCCCGACGACGACATCGAGCCTACCTGGGACATCTACGAATACGACACCACCACCGGCGACTGCCCGCAGCGCATCATCCGTTCGAACATTTCGGCCAATGAAGGCGATGATCTGGCCCCGTCTTACCTGCCGGACGGCCGTATCGTTTTCACCTCTACGCGCCAGAAGGGCGCCGGCATCGTGCTCAGCAACGAGGGCAAGAGCCGTTTTCACGCCCTCGACGAAAGCATGAACGAGCAGGCCCCGTTGCTGCATGTGATGAGCGCCAGCGGCTCCGACATCCAGCAGATCAGCTTCAACCAGAGCCACGACCTCGATCCCACGGTACTCAGCACGGGTGAGATTCTCTTCACTCGTTGGGATCACATGGGCAACCGCAATGCCATGAAGCTATACAGCATTCGCCCCGACGGCACCGAGCTGAAGGTGGTGTACGGTGCGCACGACAACAGTGCCGACGATGTGCAATTCCTCAACCCACGCCAGTTGGAAGACGGCCGGGTCCTCGCCATGCTTAAGTCCTCTGAAGGCTCGGCAGGCCGGGGCAGCGGCGCACCCGCACTCATCGATATCGCCAACTATGTCGACAACACCCAGCCCGTCTGGCCCCAGCAAGGCGTGCTGAGCGGCCCCGCGCAGACCCCGGCGGTGGATCTCGACGTGCGCACCGACGGCAGTATTTCTCCCAATGGCCGCTTTCGCAGTATCTATCCCCTGTGGGATGGCACCAACCGTGCCCTGGTGAGCTGGAGCCAGTGTCGCCGAGTGGTTGCCGAAGACAATGAAACACGCATTCTGCCTTGTCTGGACAACATCTCTGCCGATACCGTTGAGGCCTTCCCCGTCTATGGCATCTACATCTATGACCTCGACCGACAGACTCAGCTGCCCGTGGTACTGCCCGAAGAGGACTGGGTCATTGAAGAGCCCGTGGTCGCCGCGCCGCGCAGCAGACCGGCCATCCTCTACGACAGGGTCGCGGGTTTCGAGCTGGATCAGAATCTCGCCGATGAGGACGTCGGCCTGCTGCATATTCGCAGCGTCTATGACTTCGATGGCCGCTTTAATCGGCTTGGCAGCGGGGACGCCACGATCACCAGCCTCGAACAACTGGCCGATCCCACCCAGGTCACGGCCGATGAGCGCCGGGCGCGGTTCTTGCGCCTCGTCAAGTCCGTACCCATCCCCGATAGTGATGCACTGGATTTCGACCGCAGCGCCTTCGGTGTCTCAACCCAGCAGAAGATGCGCGAGATCATCGGTTATGCGCCAATCCAGCCCGATGGCTCGGTGCTGGTCAAGGTGCCCGCCAACGTGCCCTTCGCCATCAGCGTGGTGGACAAGGACGGCCGGCGCATCGGCGGCCGCCACCAGAACTGGCTGCAATTGCGTGCCGGCGAGACCCTGACCTGCAACGGTTGCCACGACCACAATCCCAGCAACGGCTCGGCGCCGAAGCCCCACGGCACCGCCGATGCGCCGACGCCGGTGAACACCGGTGCCAGCACCACCACCATCGGTGGCACAGGACCCGCCTTCCCCGGCACCCATGCCAGCCTGACAGCGGAAATGGGAGAAACCATGGCACAGGCCCGTATCCGCCTGCTCTGTGGTGACTTCAATACCCTGACGCTCTGTCGGCCGCTCAGTCCCTCGGTCAATCTGCAATCTGTCGATTGGTGGTGGATCGACCCGATAGCCACCGACTCCGAACCTGCCATTAAGCTGCGCTACGACGACCCGGAGCTTGCCTACTTCGGCACCAATGCGCCCACTTCCCTGGGGCCAACAGGCTGTGACACCCAATGGAACGCCAACTGCCGTACCATTATCAACTACAAAACCCACATCCATCCCCTGTGGAGTCAGCCGCGGAGCAATGCCGCAATGGAGGATCGTACCTGCACCAGCTGCCACAACAGCGTGGATATCAACAGCGCACCCCGGGTACCGGCGTCCCAGCTGGATCTCAGCGACGGCAACTCGGATATCAATGCCGACCACTTCAAGGCCTACCGTGAGCTGCTGTCCGCGGACGATCAACAGGAGCTTGTGGGCGGGATCTTGCAGGATGTAGAAGTCCTTGTCGGCTACCGCATCGATCCAGAAACAAACGAATTTGAGCTGGACGCCAGTGGTAACCGTATTCCCATATTTGAGAAGGTGCGGGCCAACGGTCCGTCCATGTCCATTGCCGGTTCACGCTTCCGCAACTTCATGCCCACCTTCCTGCCGGGTGGCAGTCACGAAGGTGATCTCTCGGCCACCGAGCTGCGCCTGATCGCCGAATGGCTGGATATCGGCGCGCAGTATTACAACAATCCGTTTGATGCGCCGCTGAATTGACCAGTTGCGCAAAAAAGAGACTTAACCGCACTGGCCGTATGGTGTTGGAATCGTTAAGATGAGCGCCGTCATAGCCGCAATCCAATTGCGGTTATGGCGGGCAGCCGAAGACGCCCTGCCTGACCGGCCCCGCGCCCCCGTCCGGTGTCACGGCCTGTGACCCCGTTCACGGCCGCGCGCTATATTCCGGGCGAAGCATCAATAAAGCCAACAACGAGCCGCTGTAAGCATTCGTGACTGCCCGTACCCGACAAGCCATTCCCACGCCGCTGTGGATCGTTCTGCTCATGCTGCTGGCAGCCGCCCCTGTACAGGCGACGGAGGAATACGCCCTGCTGCAGGTGGCCGATCCCTTCATTGAGCTGCACACCGGCCCCGGCGTCGGCTACCCGGTGTTTCATGTGGTGGATCGAGACGACTTTATCGAGGTGCTGAAGCGCAAGACCGACTGGTTCAAGGTGCGCACCCCCGACGGCAAGCGCGGCTGGGTGGCTCGCGCGCAACTGGAGAAGACATTGACCCCGGACGGAGAAAACACCCACTTGCAAGAGGCTGCCCTGGGCGACTTCAGTCAGCGCCGCTGGGAGTTCGGCCTGCTCGGCGGGATCTTCAACAATGCCCCGCAGATCAGCCTCTACGGCGGCTACGCCTTCAATGCCAATCTCTCCGCCGAGCTGAGCGCTTCACAGGTACTGGGTGACTATTCCTCCAGCTATCTGTTCAACGTGAACCTGCTCTCCCAGCCTTTTCCTCGCTGGCGGGTGTCACCCTTTTTCAGTCTTGGCGGCGGCTACCTCAGCACCCAG
>CAZTPE010000249.1:0-4240 GCA_964614545.1 uncultured Ectothiorhodospiraceae bacterium | reverse complement strand
TGTAACGCAACGAAAAAGGCTGCGCCATGCGCACGATGGTGTCGTACACCGCCGAATCACCGTGCGGGTGGTATTTACCGATCACGTCACCCACCACGCGGGCGGATTTCTTGTAGGCCTTGTTCCAGTCATTGCCCAGCTCGCTCATGGCGTAAAGCACGCGGCGGTGTACGGGCTTGAGGCCGTCACGCACGTCCGGCAGGGCGCGCCCGACGATGACACTCATGGCGTAGTCCAGATAGGACTGCTTCATTTCCTCTTCGATGTTGACCGGGAGGGTTTCTTTGGCGAAATCGACCATAGGATCCAGTGTGTTGTGGGTTGTTTTGGGCGGCGGCTTTCAGCACTTTCTGGTGGTTTGCCTGGCGAGTACAGCAGCCGCGCGTTAATCGATCAATACTACCACACCCAAGCCCCCCACGGCACCCGCCAGAAACGCCCTAAAAACAGCGCTGAGAACGGCACACGGTGACGCTTACATATAAAACAACCGATTTGGGGATTGTCCAGAGAAATACCCGGCAGGACGCAGAGAGTCAGCCCATCGTCCTTCTGTGCGACTAAAACTTCTGTGGCCACCGTCTCGTGGCGTGCAGGACGCATAAGATTTCAATCCTGTTGTCACGAACCCGATATGGCAAAATGTAAGGGGTGTGATCTATGACGAGTTCCTTGGTGTTTGGTACTCGTCCCAATCTACCTATGCTTGGTTGTCCCCTTAATAAGGAAACGGCATCTTTAATTCTCAATACAAGTTTTTGAGCAGCCTGGTGGTTGTCTTGGGCAACGTAATCCTTAACCCATTCCAAATCCCGAACGGCCATTTTAAACCAGACAACCTTCATCATGAGGGGGGCTGGCTCTCATGGTCAGTTCCCCAGGTTTCCATCCAGGCCATGACGGTATCGTTATCGACAAATTGATCCGGGCCAGCGGAATCGGCCTCAGCCACGGCCTGTCTGATTTCCTGCACCTGCCATTCATTATTCTCCAGGAACAACTTGAGTGCCTGCATGGCCAGGTATGACTTTGTGCGATCAGTCGCACCTGCCAGGTTTGAGAGGCGCTCATTGGTCTCATCATCAAGACGAAGTGTCATCGTGGTAGTCATTGCGATTCTCCTGCATTCACATGCATTCATGTATATCACTGGAAATCCGCTAAACAAGTAACCGCACGAGGCATGCAGACTATATAACCCGGCGACTATATATGCCGTGTTCAGTCACTGTGCTCCATCATCGCCCGCATCTTTTCTGCATCGGGATTGCGCACCACGCCACGCTCGGTGACGATGGCGTCGACCAACGCTGCCGGGGTGACATCAAAGGCGGGATTCCAGGCCTCCGCGCCCACTGCTGCAATGCGCTGGCCAGTCAGGTACAGCACCTCATCAGGCGAGCGTTGCTCAATGGTAACGTCATCACCACAGGCGATGCCCATGTCCACCGTGGAGGCCGGCGCCACCACCATGAACTTCACCCTGTGGTGGCGTGCCAGTACCGCCAGACCGTAGGTGCCGATCTTGTTGACCACGTCGCCGTTAGCAGCGATGCGGTCGGAGCCGACGATCACCCAGCCCACCCTGCCCTGTTTCATTAGATGCGCCGCCGCGCCCTCGGCCTGCAGGGTGACGGGGATGCCCTCCTGCACCATCTCCCAGGCGGTGAGCCGCGCACCCTGCATCCACGGGCGGGTCTCGTCGGCATAGACGTGGGTGATCTTGCCGGCCGCGAAACCGGCCCGCACCACGCCCAGCGCCGTGCCGTAACCGCCGGTAGCCAGGGCGCCGGCGTTGCAGTGGGTGAGTATCGCGCAGGGGGTCTCGATGAGGGCCGCGCCCAGTTCGCCCATGCGCCGGTTAGCGGCGATGTCGTCGTCGTGAATACGCCGTGCCGCCGCCAGCAACGTGGACTCGGGATTACCATCGATATCCACCATCAGCTCACGCATGCGCTCAATGGCCCAGAACAGGTTCACCGCCGTGGGGCGCGCCGCCGCCAGGGTCTGCAAATCTGCCTCGATGGCCCGTTTCCAGTCATCCGGCGACTCTGCGAAACGCGCCCGCGCCGCCAGCACGATGCCATAGGCCGCCGTGATACCAATCGCCGGTGCGCCGCGTACCACCATGTCGCGGATGGCATCGGCCACGGCATCGACATCGTCATAGCACAGGTATGTGACCTCGTGAGGCAACAGGCGCTGATCCAGCAGCTGCAATTTATTCCCCCGCCAACGTATCGCCTCCACGGTATCGGCCTGATCGGTCATGCTGAGTCCTCGCCACTATGAAATCTGAAAGTGAAATCCGCAAAACGCCACATGATAACGAAAGCGCGCAGGGACGGCACTGCCGGACGACTTGCCCCACGCCCGCCACAGACGCTATCTTCCCCCCATGCAAACAACAGCTGAAGCCATCGACACCCTGGTCCACGCCCGCTGGGTCATCCCGGTCGAACCCCACGACAGCGTACTGGATCACCACGCCATCGCCATTCATGAGGGGCGTATCGTCGAGCTGCTGCCCAGCCGTGAGGCTAACGAAAAGTATCGGCCCGAGGTCGAACACCGGCTCGACAGCCACGCCCTGATCCCCGGCCTGGTCAACGCCCACACCCATGCCGCCATGTCGCTGTTCCGTGGCCTCGCCGACGACCTGCATTTGATGGACTGGCTGCAGAATCACATCTGGCCCGCCGAGGGAAAATGGATCAGTCCGGAATTCGTCGCCGACGGCACACGTCTGGCTATTGCCGAGATGCTGCGCGGCGGTACCACCTGCTTTAACGACATGTATTTCTTCCCGGATGAGACCGCGCGCGTTGCCGACAACGCCGGTATGCGCGCCATGGTCGGCCTGATCCTCATCGATTTCCCCACCGTGTGGGCAGCCAATGCCGACGACTATCTGCACAAGGGCATCGAGGTGCACGACCACTATCGTCATCACCCGCTGATCCACACCGCCTTCGCACCACATGCGCCCTACACCGTTTCCGATGAACCCCTGCAACGCGTGGTCACCTTCGCCGAGGAAATGGATCTGCCCATTCACATGCACGTACATGAAACCGCGCACGAGGTCGATGAGGCCAGTGCCCAAAGCGGTCTGCGTCCCTTGGCGCACCTGACCCAACTGGGGGTGGTGTCGCCGCGCCTGGCCGCCGTGCACATGACCCAGCTCAGCGATGGCGAGATCGCCCAGTTCGCCAGCAGCGGCGCCAGCGTCGTGCATTGTCCGGAGTCCAATCTCAAACTGGCCAGTGGCTTCTGCCCGGTGCAGAAACTGCTCGATGCCGGTGTGAATGTGGCGCTGGGTACCGACGGCGCTGCCAGCAACAACGACCTCGATATGTTCAGCGAAATGCGCAGCGCTGCCCTGCTCGCCAAGGCCGTGGCTGGAGACGCCAGCGCCGTGACCGCCGCCCAGACCCTGCACATGGCCACCCTCGGTGGAGCTCGTGCACTGGGCCTCGACGACACCATCGGCTCACTCACACCCGGCAAGGCCGCCGATATCACCGCCGTCGACCTCGGCGCACTGGAGACGCAGCCCGTCTACCACCCCATCTCACAACTGGTTTACGCCGCCGGACGTGAACAGGTCAGCGATGTGTGGGTGGCCGGCCAGCATTTGCTGAAGGCGCGCGAACTCACCACCCTCGATCAGGCATCAATCATTGAAAAGGCCCACGCCTGGGCGGAGAAGATTCAGGCCGCCGATGAGCATCCGGGGGCGTGAGGTAAAGTTAGGTAGGTTGGGCAAAGGAGCGTAGCGACGTGCCCAACCTACGGGGAATTATTCGCAATTGATGCCTTTGATATTTTCCGGCTCTGTTGCTCCCCAATTCGGGGGATACCATCCTTTTTGTACACATCGTTTAAATGAGCTGTATGGCCATTCACCGGGCGCTTGGGCGTGGCCGTGCCTGACGGGATTGTAATGGATGTAATCCATGTGCCTTTGCCAGTCGTTTTCATCACAGATGGTGTGTTCCCAGAAGCGCCTCTGCCAGACCGGTTTTTCCCGTTTGTCATGGCGCGAGGTTGATTGCTGCTCTACGATGCCAACACAACCACTGCTGAAATAGCGTTTGATTCTGCTCCAGCGGGTCGAATAATCATTGTCGCCTTCCGGCAAGCTCCAAAGCGTGTGCAGATGATCAGGCAGGATGACGATGGCGTCGATGGTGAAGGGGTATTTTTCCATTTCTCTTTTGAAGGCGATCCTCAGCCG
>CAZTPE010000248.1:0-4240 GCA_964614545.1 uncultured Ectothiorhodospiraceae bacterium | reverse complement strand
TCAGTTACCGCGCGACGGCCAGGAGAAAATCAGCACAAAACCACCCAGACCACCGAGCATCCAGGTCAGCAACGGTGCGTTGCCAAGCATGGTGGTCGAGGTCGGATCGGCATAGGCGTAAATAATAGAGGCGCTGATAATGAAGCCGCTGCCGACGATGGCGCGGAAGTTGCGCCGCTGGGCACGGCGAATTTCCCAGCGGATTTTTTGCAGGGTCTCGTTACTGTTGTCCTTCGCATGTTTCTCGGCCTGCGTCGCCTGCGTGAGGAAGGCGTGCAGCAGGCCGGGAATCTCCGGCAGCTTTTCTGCCCACTCGGGGGCATTCTTCTTCAGTGAGCGGCCAAAGGAACGAAAACCGATCTGCTCACTCATCCAGTGCTCAAGGAAGGGTTTGGCGGTTTCCCACAGGTCAAGCTCCGGATAGAGCTGTCGGCCCAGACCTTCGATATTCAGCAGGGTTTTTTGCAGGAGTACTAATTGCGGTTGGACTTCCATACTGAAACGGCGCGCCACCTGAAATAAACGCAGCAGCAGATGACCGAAGGAAATATCCTTCAGTGGACGCTCGAAGATGGGCTCACAGACGGTGCGGATGGCCGCCTCAAATTCCTCTATCCGGGTATCCTCGGGCACCCAGCCGGACTCCACGTGCAATTCGGCCACACGGCGGTAGTCGCGCTGAAAGAAGGCGAGAAAATTACCGGCGAGATAATGTTGGTCAGCCTCATTGAGCGTACCCATGATGCCAAAATCCACGGCGACGTAGCGCCCCGAAGGTTCGACGAAGATGTTGCCGGGATGCATATCGGCATGAAAGAAGTTGTCGCGAAATACCTGAGTAAAAAAGATTTCCACGCCATTTTCCGCCAGCCGCTTGAAATCGATGCCCTGTGCGCGCAAGGCGTCGATGTCGCCGATGGGCGTGCCACTGATACGCTCCATGACCATTACATCGCGGCGTGTCAGTGGCCAGTGCACTTCCGGCACATAGAGTTTCTCGGAACCGGCGAAGTTACGGCGCAGTTGCGAGGCCGAGGCCGCCTCGCGCATCAGATCCAGCTCGTCCATGATGGTCTTGTCGTATTCCGCCACCACCTCGCGCGGGTGCAGGCGACGGCCATCGGCCCAGAAACGTTCGGCCAGCTCGGCCAGCGTGTAAAGGAGTGCGAGGTCGCGACGAATCGTCGACTTGATGTTAGGCCGCACCACCTTGACGATCACCTCACGACCGTCATGCAGCTGCGCGGTGTGTACCTGGGCGATGGAGGCGGAGGCCAGCGGTGATTCGTCGAAGCGGGCAAACAGTTTACCCACCGGCTTGCCCAGCGACTTTTCGATGATGGCGCGCGCCTCGCTGTCGGGGAAGGGTGGCACGTTGTCCTGTAGTTGCGACAGCTCATCGGCAATATCGTCCGGCAGCAGGTCGCGGCGCGTGGAGAGAATCTGACCGAATTTGACGAAGATGGGCCCCAGCTCTTCCAGCGAACAGCGGATACGTTCACCACGCGAGCGGGTGTCGCGGCGAAACCAGTGCCACGGCAGCAGGAAGCGCATGAAGCTGACGGGACGAAACAGGTGGGTGCGAAAAACAAGATCGTCGAGGCCATTGCGGGCCAGCACGAAATTAATATGCATGAGTCGCAGGGCCTGGCGAAGTCCGGTCACTGAAGATTCTCTTTGTTCTTGCGGCGGAAAACGAGGCGCTCGACACGGGCCTCGAGGCGATCAACATCCGTGCGCAGCGTATCGACCGCGGCGAGAAATTCTTCCATCTCGAAACGATTGGGCAGATCGCGACTCTCTTCCTGCAGGTACTCTGCGCCATCGCGACCCAGGGTATCCAGGGTCTTGCGGCCCCAGTCGAAAGCATCACGCACGAAACTGCCGACCCTGTGCGCCACCACGTCACCGGTGAGATGCGACAGGTGTTCTTCCCAGTCGATATCGAGGCCATCGAGAATCTCGCGAAACTGGCCGCCCAGCTCCACGTCGCCAGTGATGTCCACCTCGCCGGCAAAGAAACTGTCACTGGCATTTTCCGCCAGTCCCATGCGCAACATGCCCACGGGGGTGCCACGCAGGGTGGTATCCGGCTCACCCTCGAAATAACCAAAGACGTTCAGGCCGGCATCAGTGGGAATCAGATACAGGGCCACGTCCAGCCCCTGCAACTCGATAGCGATGACCTTGCCATTGATCTCACGCAGGCGCGCCACGGTATCCGGGTCCAGAGCCAGTACCTGGTTGATGGCGGCCTCGATGGCGGCGGTGATAATGGTTGGAATCTGTTTCATGTTAGAGAGTTCTTGCAACGACCGGTTAACGTACTTCCGCCATCAGCGTCGACAGTGTCTTCTGCGATTCATCGTCCGCCTCCAGGCCCGCCTCATGGAGCACCACGGTGTTGGCGATCTTGTCATGAAAACTCTGCTTGCGCTTGTCCCAGGCGATCCAGAGAAAGCCCAGCCCCAGCGGCAGGAGGGAAACGATATAGGCGAAATAGCGCAACAGCGCCTGTCTCGGCCGCAGAGGCTCGAAGGTCTGTGCATCCACGATCTGGCAGTCAAGCAGCAGTTTGCCGGGCGTGCCGAGAAACTTTACCCACAGCCACGCGGTCAACCCCAGCCACAGACCATTGGTGAGCATGCCTTCGACGCTCCAGAATTCGGTCGTGAAATAGATCGGCCCCAACAATAAACCGAATAACACAGTAAAAATAATGCTGTCCAGCAGCCCAGCGCCCGCACGACGCCAGAAACCGGCATAGTCCGGCTCGCCGTATAGCGCCGTGTTAGAATTATTGATTGTAATCACCCGGGCATTTGGCAGTGTTTGATAGATCCGATTCATTTTCTGGATAAAAAATATGTATTTCACGTATTAACCAATCTTCACCGCGGAGTATATATTTAAGATTGAATGCGACAACACCATTTTCGTTATCGTACCCATTGATAGTTAGACAGCCAAACTCTCCATATATTTCTTCATAGTGGCTATGATATTTAGCCATTAAATCTTTAAACAGGAGCTGATCTATCACCTCAGGGTCACTAATGTTTTCCGACCCTAACAAATCATGACTGAAGAAATCGGAATATATACTGGCAATGTTTTTTTTATTCGATGTCGAGCCATATTTCTTATAAGAATCGAATAAGCTATTTTTTGTTTCCACGCTAGCACAAGAAAAAATCAACAGTGAAAATATAATTAACAGGGATATCCTCACTTTCACATCCCCATGATTCTTTGCAATTCAAGATCGTAGGCATGGTGCCTTCCTTTCATAAGTTTTGCGGCACGGCACAAAATTCCAGAACAGGAGGTAATTAAAGCCTCAAGATCAAAATCACCCACAACAGTAATAGACATCAGTTTAACGTCTATCGTGGCTATATATCCGACCTTCATGCCATCTTTATTTCTGAAATTAACACTAACATTTTTAACTGTCACACCCAGCTGTTCCAATGCAGGAGAGCCACTAAAGCTGACAATTCCTACATTACCTATGAGATTTGCATTTCCATTTTGATCAATGATTAATTTTGCAGTACTTTTCCCAGCCATTATTTTGGCAGTCAATCCCTTATTCTTTGAGTAAGCCAACTCCAACAATTTTGCAATGGTTATTTTTACCTCACTCCTATTGATGTCCATTTAAGAACTCCTTTTCTTTGATGATGGTATGTAATGCTGACATCAGAACTTATACCCCCGATGCAGGGCGACGATACCGCCGGTGAGATTGAAATATTTGCAACGCTCAAAGCCGGCCGTCTCCATCATCGCCTTCAGTTCGTCCTGCGGCGGGTGCATGCGGATGGATTCGGCCAGGTAACGGTAGCTCTCTTCGTCATTGGCCACCAGCTTGCCCATCATCGGCAGCAGCTTGAAAGAATAGATGTCATACACCGAACTCAGTCCCGGCGTGACCGGCTTGGAAAATTCCAGCACCAGCAGGCGGCCACCCGGCTTGAGGATGCGGTACATGGAGCGCAGGGCCTTGTCTTTGTCGGTGACATTGCGCAGGCCGAAGGCAATAGTGATGCAATCGAAATAATTGTCGGGAAAGGGCAGGCACTCGGCATTGGCCTGCACGTAGTCGATGTTGCCCAGCACACCGCGGTCGACGAGACGCTCGCGCCCCACCGAGAGCATGGAGGCATTGATGTCGGCCAACACCACTTCACCTTTGTCGCCCACCAGCTGTGAGAACTTGGCGGCGAGATCACCG
>CAZTPE010000247.1:1959-4243 GCA_964614545.1 uncultured Ectothiorhodospiraceae bacterium | reverse complement strand
CTGAAGCCGCTCCTACAGATAACCCGTATTGAATCAAAAAATAATCGCGGGCATGGCCCGCTCCTACTTTTTATTTTATAAGCCTGCGTGGTGGCTGCCATGACCCCTCTCTCTCCCGTTCCCTCTTCTTCCGAAAATACAGATGTCGCCATGAAAGCACGCCTCAAGCGCCTGCAGCAACACCTGCAACACGGCCTCATCGAACGTGACATGCCGATCCGTCTGGCCCTGCTGGCGATGCTTTCCGGTGAGCATCTGCTGCTCATCGGTCCGCCGGGCACGGCCAAGAGCGAGTTGGCGCGGCGTCTGCGTCAGGTGTTTCGTGGCGGACAGTATTTCGAACGTCTGCTGACCAAGTTCTCGGTGCCCGAAGAATTGTTCGGTCCCCTGTCCATCAAGGCCCTGGAAGAAGACCGCTACGAGCGCCTCACCGGCAGCTACCTGCCCAGTGCCTCCATCGCCTTCATCGACGAGATCTTCAAGGCCAACAGCGCCATCCTCAATGCCCTGCTGACCCTGCTCAACGAGCGCGAGTTCGATAACGGTGCGCAGCGGGTGAAGACGCCGCTGGCGGCGGTGATCGGTGCCAGCAACGAACTGCCGGAGGGCGATGAGCTGGATGCCCTCTACGACCGTTTCCTGCTGCGCTACGAGATCGGCCCGGTGAGCGACGAAGGCTTTCACCAACTGCTGCAACTGGATGATGCACCGGCACCAGCGCTGGCCGAGGCGGATCTTCTCAGCGCCGATGACCTGGTAGCGGTGCAGGCGGCGGCGACACAGCTGCCGCTGACCAAAGATGTCTATTACCTGTTGGGCGGGCTGCGCGACTTCCTGCGTGAGCGACACATCACGGTCTCCGACCGACGCTGGCGCAAGGCAGTGAAACTGTTGCAGGTGGCGGCCTGGAGCAACGGCCAGTCGCAAGTACAGGTGTGGGACTGCTGGTTGTTGCAGTATTGTCTGTGGCATCTGCCCAAGCAGCGTGAAACCATCCTGCAGTGGTATCAGTCACACCTCGGTACCGATGCGGTGGTCAACCCGGAACGCCTCAAACGTCTCATCGGTGTGTGGCGCGAGACCCTGGAAAAGGAGCGTAACGACAAGCGTCACCTCGGCAATGGAAAGGGCGAACGCCTGTACGTCGATCACCAGGGGCAGCTGACCACTCTTAGCGGGCGCGAGTACAGCGTCGCCGACAACGGCGAGCCACTGTACCTGGCGCCGCCGGACCAGGCCGACCGCAGCAAGGCCGGCCAGGGCTATCGCCGCGAGGAATTGCAGGAGCAGTTCTTCGACGACCACTATCAGCAGTGTCACGTGGACGGTAAATGGATGCGCATCAGCGAATACACCGCCGATCCCGACAACCGTCTCATGCGCCACGAAAGCTTCACCCCGCACACCGAGCCTGTGCGCTACAGTGAGTCGCATATCCGTGAACGGGTGGAGGCCACCCAGGACCTGCTCGATGCCATTGCCAGCTACAAACAGGTGCTCGGCAATAAGCTGGAGACTATTCCCGCCGATGTGGCCAACCACTTGTGGTTGGACTCGGGTTTTGCCGTGCCAGCGCGGGAGAACCTGCATGAAAGTCTGGCGGTGATCGAATCCCTGGAGGCACAGATCCGCGAATTGCGGGAAGGCTTCCGGCAATTGCCGCGGCAGTAGGTTAGGGTGAATGTGGTAGGCCTCGACTTGCTGACTCATTGTCCGCAAATACACGCGAATGGACGCCAATGAAAGACAAAAAATATTTGCGTTAATTTGCGTGCATTTGCGGACTCTTTTCGCTGTTCGTTGAGGTCCGCCTTGTTCACTCCAACATGCATACCAAGTCGTTAACAACGCTCATGAACCTCGACACTCAGTTTGAATTTCTCGACGAATTGCCGGAGGCTATCTTTCAGCCGGTGGTCACCCTGCACCACGGCAGCCTGCGCGAGCGCGTCGAGGGCATCCTGGCTTGGCGGCATGCCCTACTGAAGGGCGAGCTGCCGGATATCGAGCGCATCGGCTGGCCCGAGGCGTCCATCGCCGAGACCATTCGTCTGCGCCTCGACGGCCTGGACCTGGTGCCCTTCTGCCGCAATGAAGAGGCGCTGGTGGATCAGATCCTCAAGGATATCTGCGCTGCCATTACCTCCATTCTGCGTCGTGAGTTGGAGGGCGTACACGCGTTGTTCGAGGACAGTCTGCCCGCCGTGCACAAGCGGGAGCGTATGGGCTCCCAGTTGCCGGACGATGGTGTTGAGGCCCAGTCGCAGCTTGAGTCCCAGTCCCA
>CAZTPE010000247.1:0-1859 GCA_964614545.1 uncultured Ectothiorhodospiraceae bacterium | reverse complement strand
GTCACAGTCACAGTCACAGTCACAGTCACAGTCACAGTCACAGTCACAGTCACAGTCACAGCCGTCGGGGGAGGCGCCGTCGGCCCCTGAACCTGGCGTCGCCGGACAGCCAGAGTCGTCCACGCCGCCTGGGGACGAGATCTCATCGCTGTCCGCCGTAGCGGTTGATGAAGCGGCCCCGGCCGGTGCGCCAGGCGATGGGGCCTTGGCGGAGGCGACGGCCGATACCCTGACCACCGTGCCATCCGCAGCCGCCCTGCAGCAGTTGGGCGACGGCCTGGCCGCGCACTGGGAAAAGGTCATGCAACACTGGCGGGAGGCCGAGGCGGTATTCCGCGGCATGGGCAGCCACCTGGGGCGTGGCTGGGATCTTTCCAGTGGTGAGCTGCATGGCACGGGCTGGCGCGAATTTGTCGCCTATCGCAAGTTGATCCGTGAACACCCGCAGTTGATCGAGATCGTCGATAGCCTGGGCCGTGAGGCAATGGGGGCGGGGCAGGGGCCGCGGGTCGAGGCCACGGCGAGTCGGGAGGCGCCGGGTACGGCCAGCGAGGTGAGCGAGATCTTCGTCCACAGCGAATCGCCGCTGTCCACCTCGGGCGTCTCGCGCAGCGACGATATTGCCCGCATGCTGCCGCAGGAAGCGGCCTTCCTCGGCCACCCGAAGCTGAAGATGCTGTGGCACGCGCGCCGTGCCGAGCAGGGGCTACTCAGTTATCAGGTGGAGGGGGTGCTGTCCGAGCATCGTCCCGAGCCGCTGCGCGAGCACAGCGATGAGCCCGAGGCACGGCGTGAAGGCCAGCGGCTCAAGGGGCCGATCATCCTCTGTCTCGATACCTCGGCCTCCATGCACGGCGAGCCGGAGCGCATCGCCAAGGCGGTGTGCCTGGAGGTGCTGCGGCTGGCCAACCAGTCCGGCCGGCGCTGCTTTCTGTACGCCTTCAGCGGCCCGGGGCAGGTGATGGAACTGGAGCTGCGCTTCGATCCGCCCGGCCTGCGCGAGATCCTGCGCTTCCTGTCGCAGAGCTTCCATGGCGGCACTGATATTCGTGAGCCGGTGTTGCGTGCCTTGGCCAGAATCCGTGGTGCGACATGGCACAAGGCCGATATGCTGCTGATCACCGATGGCCGTTTCCCCGTGCCGGCATCGGTGGAGGGTGCCGTACGGCGGGCGCGGGAAAAGCAGAATCTGCACCTGGTCGGGTTGACGGTGGGGCGCTGGGCCAGCGATGGTCTGCAGAAGATCTGCCGACCGGTACATCGTTTTCAGCCGTCGTCGGCCCTGGCCGGGGCCAGCGGCGCGCTCTGATAGTCCCGGCGGGGGAAAATCCTCTGCCGAATCATCATCTTGCCCAGCCTGCCGAGGTTGATGCCGTGGCCTGCGTAAGCGTCTGCGAAGACTAAAGTTTTCCCATCTCCAAGCCGCTGAACTAGGCAATTCAGACTAAGTGGTCCGTCAACGTTCTATTGATGGATCACTAGGGTATCCCGGGGATTTTTCGGGTTGCCGATAATAACTATAAAATTCAACGGGATAGGTGTGTTTGCTGGGCGGCATATGCGAACTACGCTGCTCCCGATGGCATCGACAGGAACGACTTTATGGGCAACGCCTCATCAAATTCTTTCATCAAGCGACTCTCCATTCGCGCCAAGATCAATCTGGCGGTCGGCTCCATTTTTTCCATGCTGCTGATTCTGGTGACCTCCTATGAGGTCCATCATGAGCGTGAGCGGCTGATGGATCTGGCGAAGTATGAAGTGAGGGAGACGACGACCTTCTACTTTGACAGTCTGAATACCATGATGCTGACGGGCACCATGGATCAGCGACATATCCTGCGCAACAAGATGCTGGC
>CAZTPE010000246.1:0-4250 GCA_964614545.1 uncultured Ectothiorhodospiraceae bacterium | reverse complement strand
CACCGGGATCGACAGACTCTCGTGCAGGCGTTCGAGACAGGGCATGAGTTCGGCCTTGGCCTCTCGGTCCAGCGCTGCCAGCGGCTCGTCCAGCAGTAGCAGGCGTGGCGCGGTGAGCAGCGCCCGCGCCAGAGCCACGCGCTGGCGCTCACCGCCGGAGAGATTCGGCGTGGCGCGCGACAACAGGTGGCCGATACCGGCCAACTCGACCACCTCATCGAATCCCGGCCCCGGGCCACCGCCGCTGCGGCGGCGCGCAAAATCCAGATTGCCGCGCACGGAGAGATGTGGAAACAGCACCGCGTGCTGGAACACGTAGCCCAGCGGACGCCGGTGCGGCGGCAGAAAATGCCCCTCGTCCTGCCACGTCTCATCGCCCAGCCTGACCCGCCCACGCACCCGCGGTTCCAGCCCGGCGATGGCGCGCAGCAAGGTGGTCTTGCCGCAGCCGGAGGGGCCGAAGATAGCGGTCACGCCGCGCGCGGGCAGGCAGGCCTCCACTTCCAGTTGGAAGTCGCCGCGCACCAGCTGCTGGCGGATCTCCAGGCTCACGGGCCCACCACCTTGAAGCGGCGATTGAGCCCGTACACCGCCAGCAGCAGGGTGAACGACAGCAGTAGCAGGCCACCGGAGATCCAGTGGGCCCGCGCATATTCCAGATTCTCGACATGCTCATAAATAGCGATGGACAGCACCTGGGTGCTGCCGGGGATGTTGCCACCGATCATCAGCACCACACCGAACTCGCCCACGGTGTGGGCGAAACCCAGCACGATGGCGGTGAGAAAGCCGGGCCGCGCCAGCGGCACGACGACGGAGAAAAAGGTGTCGCGCGGTGAGGCGCGCAGGGTGGCAGCGGCCTCAAGATAGCCCCGGTTGACAGCCGCGAACGCGCCCTGCAGGGGCTGCACCACAAAGGGCAGCGAATAAAACACCGAGCCGATCACCAGCCCGCTGAAGGTGAAGGCCAGCGAGTGCTCACCCAGCGGGCCGTTGGCGCCCAGCAGGATCAACAGATAAAAGCCCAGCACCGTCGGCGGCAGCACCAGCGGCAGGGCCACCACGGCCTCGATGATCGGCTTGCCACGCCACTGGCTGCGCGCCAGCCACCAGGCCAGTGGCGTGCCGATGAGCAGCAGGATCAGGGTGGTGAGAGCGGCCAGCTTGAGGGTGATCAGCAGTGCGCTGAGATCGGCGTCGGTGAGCATATCAGGGCAACAGGTAGCCGAAAGACTCGATCATAGCGCGGCCCTCGCCGCCCTGCACAAAACGCAGGAAATCCGCCGCCAGCGAATTGTCCGTCAACAACACCGCCTGCTGCACGATGGGTGCGTACAGCGCCTGCGGCACCACCCAGTGGGAGCCGGCGACCGCCTGCCCCGGCTGGCGCAGCTGCGACAGGGCAATGAAGCCCAGCTCGGCATTGCCGCTGTGCACGAATTGCCAAGCCTGACCGACGTTCTCACCGCGCACCAGCCGCAGCCGCAGCGTCTGCCACAGGCCGCGCTCCTCCAGCACCTGTTGCGCTGCACGGCCATAGGGGGCCAGCTTGGGATTGGCGATAGCGAGGTGGCGGAAGCGCCCTTCGCTCAGCACCCGCCCCCCCGCATCGACCCGCCCCACATCCGGGCTCCACAGGGCCAGGCGGCCGATGGCATAGGTGAAGCGGCTGTCGGGACGGGTACGGCCTTCCTGTTCCAGCAACACCGGGCGGCGTTCATCGGCGGCGAACAGGGCGTCGAAGGGCGCACCGTGGTGGATCTGTGCGTACAGCTTGCCGGTGGAGCCGACGACGATGGCGATGCGCCCGTCGTGGCGGGCCTCGAAGGTCTCGACCAGCGCGCGCAGGGCCGGAGCAAAATTGGCCGCCACGGCGATGCGGGCTTCGCCGCCCGGTCGCTGCCCAGCTTGCACGCCACCGGCCGACAGCAGCGCCAGCAGCAACAGGGCCGACAATAGCCAGCGGCAGCAGGCACCGTGGCGGCCCCATGAAGACAGTCGAATACACAAAGACATGGCGCAAGCCTACCGCAACCTGCCCCCGGCGAACAAAGCACTTCCACGGCTGGGCTGTTAAAATCCCCTTATGGAAAATATCTATCGACTCATGCTGGAGGACATCCTCCCCACCGTGGCCGCCGGCGACGCCGGGATGCAGGCGCTGATCCGGCAGTTCGGCGAGGGCCTGCAACTCAACGATGACTACCTCACCTTCACCCTGCCGGCACTGTTCTCCTTTACCGTTGCACGCCACAATCAAACCGCGGAGGGCAAGGACCAGCTCACCGACAGCGCGGACAACTACAGCCAGTTCCGTGAACTGCTATTCCAACGTCCGCCCAACGCCACCCTGGCACCCTTCGGCCTGCAGGTGGGCATCGAGCTGGCGGACCTCGACCCCGATCTTATCGTCTACAGGCTGCTGCGACTGGACGACGCACCATAACGGGCCATGCGCCAGCCACCGTAAGTGATAGACTCGGGCCTGACACTGCTCACTCACGGCACTCGAAGGCAAGCCATGAAATTCCCTCTTTTCGTTCTTAGCACCGTTATCCTTTTGGCCGGCTGCCAAAGCACCGCTTTCGATCTGAAAGATGACGTGCTGTTCCAGCAAACCATCCCCGTGTGCACAACGGACGATGAATGCGAAAAAATCTGGAATGCGGCACGCCAGTGGGTCATGAAGACGACGCCCCAAGGACTTGCCACCGACACCGCCGAGCGCTTGCAGACCAACCCGGCGGATGATGAATCCTTCATCTGGGAAACGGACATTATGGTCAGCAAGGTGCCCCTGGGTGATGGCAAATATCAGATCGTCATGGAAACCTGGTGCAGTACGACCATCAACAGCTGCGACACCGAGCGCCGGCTGATGCGTCAATTCAACGAGGACATGGCCCGCTACGTTTCCTCCAGCCAGTCACAGGAAGTCCTGCGCATCTTCGCCAAGGGCGACGACATAAACGCGCTGTTTAGCAGCTACGCCGCCTCTCTCACGGAGGCCGACCTGCGCAAGCATGCACAGAAGTATTACCTGCCCACCACCGTCATCGGCGGCAACAACGTCCGCCAGCTCGACAGCACCGACGAGGTCATCGCCTTCCTCAAGGAAACCCGTGCAGGCCTCGGCGACAGCAAGATCACCCGCATCGAGGCGAAAGACCGCCAATTACTCTCCAGCGGAAAGACCACGACCATCGTGAAGTTGCAGTGGAAGTTCTATGATGCCAGCGACGATCTGCAATACACCCAGAAGGCAACCTATAACCTGATCAAGGTCGGCAAGGGCTGGAAGATCATATTTGTTTCCTTCGACGAGTGATCCCCGCACCCCAGGAGCGTTTCAGCTCCCACCCGCTCGTCCGCCACAGTGAAATATGAGTCCGGACGCCCCGTCAGGGGCCTTCGCATTTGCCATCCCGGTCTTCAAAGGTGCAATGGCCACCTTCGATATGCCCGGGGTAGTGCGTCTTGAACGATTCGCAGAGATCCGGCCTGAAGCGCCACTGGTTATCGGCAGTGGCGAAAAGCGTCACCTCGATCGGCGTCTCCCGCTCCTGATAGACCTCAAAGATCTGTACCTCATCCGGGGTGATCCCATTGCTGTCCAAAGAGTCCACCAGGCCGCATATGGTATCGGCGACATAGGCATTAAATTCCTCACTGCCCTCGAAAATGGGGATCCTGGCCTCATAGGTATACGGCAGACTCTTGTCATATTTGGACCTTGGCCCAAGGACTTCTCTTACCAGATTCATATGCTACCTCCTGGGTAAACACCGTCGGTTCAACAGCCCTCCCTTGAGTAGGGATAATGGCCGATATCTCCAATAATAGACACCCTGCGCGGCGATGACGACCCGCCCGCCTTCCCGCCCCGCGCCACCTCGGGTAAAATACGCGCCCTTTTGCCGGCGTTGACCGGTATGTCCCGTCCGAGGTCAGCATGTTCGAACTCCACGCCGCACGCACGCGCAATGTCAAAAACGATATCCTCTCCGGCCTTACCGTGGCCCTGGCGCTGGTGCCGGAGGCGGTGGCCTTTGCCTTTGTTGCCGGGGTGGAACCGTTGGTGGGCCTATACGCCGCCTTCATGGTGGGCCTGATCACCGCCAGTATCGGCGGCCGACCGGGGATGATCTCCGGCGCCACCGGGGCATTGGCGGTGGTAATGGTGGCCCTGGTGGCGGATCACGGCGTGGAATACCTGTTCGCCACCGTGGTGCTGATGGGCATTATCCAGA
>CAZTPE010000245.1:0-4250 GCA_964614545.1 uncultured Ectothiorhodospiraceae bacterium | reverse complement strand
AACAAGTGTTGCCTTGATGAGCCAGGCATGAGATGTCTCCGTCTTTACTACCTAGATCCTGCAAGTGGTCGTGCTTGCGCAGTGCGAGATATTGATTCGTAGAGCGAATGACAACTTTGAGCGTAATCCTTATTGTGATTGCCGAAAAGTTTCATATCGCTATACGGATCAAGAGCTCACCTAGTGGTCCATGCGCAAAATTAGGTAACAGTTCACTAAGCCAGAAGGCGTAGCTCTGTTGTTACCGAATTTTACGCATGGACCACTAGAGCGCCTACTTTATGGTGTGCTGAGTGAGTGCGAGCACTTGCAGGATCTAGGTACTACACAGGTTTCTTGCTGCGGCGGGAAGTGGCCGTTATGCTTCATGTCCTGCGTCAGGCCGAAACAGTCTGTCCATTTCCTGCGATATTCCGCGCGGGCAAAGGCAGCAAGTCCCTGCAGTCACGTCCCAAAACTATTCAGACAGCAACGGATGAATGATGCCATGCAGTGCGATCAATGTAGATTTGAAAACCCGCCGGGAATGCATTTTTGTGGGAAATGCGCTGCAGCACTGAAACGCGTCTGCCCCACCTGCCAGTTCGCCAACCCGACAGATTTCCGCTTCTGCGGCCAGTGCGGTACGGTGTTGGGCTCAATACCTGTGGATGAATCCACGCCAACCCCTGGGAAAAGCACTGCACAAACCACCACGCACCCCGTCACAAAGCACCCTCGACAGCAGGCCGAGCGGCGTCAACTGACTGTGCTATTCTGCGACATGGTAGGCTCTTCCGCGCTCTCTGAACGCATCGACCCGGAAGACCTGCGTGACATCATGCGCGGCTACCGCAGCGCCTGCAGCGATGTAGTGTCCCACTTCGATGGCCACGTGGCGCAGTACCTGGGCGACGGCATTCTGGTCTACTTTGGCTACCCCCATGCCCACGAGGACGACGCCCGCCGCGCCACCCAGGCGGCGCTGGATATCGTGCGTCGCGTCTCCGGACTGCGCTATCCGTTGCTCAGTGGCGAAGAGGTTCCCCTCTCCGTGCGCGTCGGCGTACACACCGGACTGGTGGTGGTGGGCGAGATCGGCGACGGCGACAAGCGCACCCTGGCGCTGGGCGAGACGCCCAACATCGCCGCCCGCCTGCAAGAACTCTCGACCCCCAACTCAGTGGTGGTGAGCAGCGCCACCCACCACCTGATCAGCGACGACTTCGACTTCGAAGACCTCGGCGGTCATCAGCTGAAAGGCTTCTCCCAGCCACTCAACCTCTACCGGGTGACCGGCGAACACAGCACCCGCCAGCGTCTGCTGGCCAATCGCTGCCTGCACCACGAGCCGCTGGTCGGCCGCGATCAGGAAACCGCCCTGCTCATGGAACGCCTGGAACAGGCATGCAAGGGCGTGGGTCAAGTGGTGCTGTTGGGCGGTGAAGCCGGCTTGGGCAAGACCCGCATGGTGCAGATGGTACTGGACAGGCTGGCCAACCAGCCCTGTTTTATCATGGAATGCGGCAGCTCACCCTATTACCAGAACAGTTTCCTCTACCCCATCATCGACCTACTGCAGCGTACCCTGGGCCTCACGGACATCACCGACAATGCCGAACGCCAGGCCCGCCTGCAACAGTCCGTGGAGACCTTGGGACTGGACGCGGCAGAGGTCACCCCCGCACTGGCGGAGCTGCTGGGCATCCATATTACAGGGACCGCCCCGGATGCACTGGGCGCCACCCCGCAGCAGCGCAAACAGAAAATTCTCAACGCGCTGGTGTCAATGCTGCAATCCCTGGCCCAGCAAAAGCTGGTCGTACTGGTGGTGGAAGACCTGCACTGGGTTGATTTCTCCACCCTGGAGCTACTCACCCTGCTGGTGGAACAGCCCGGACTGACCAACCTGTTCGCCCTGTTCACCTTCCGCAGCGAATTTGCCCCGCCATGGAACTCGCACGCCAACCTGACCCTGGTGACGCTCAACCGCCTCACCCGCCAACAAGCCGGCCATCTGATCCGTCAGCTCAGCGGCGGCAAGACCCTGCCCATAGACGTGTTCGCGGAAATCATCCGCAAGACCGACGGCGTACCTTACTTTATCGAAGAACTGACCGGTATGGTGCTCAATTCGGATATGCTGGAGGAAAAGGCCAGTCACTATGTACTGAAAGCCGGCATGGCCGAACTGGCCATCCCCTCGACCCTGCAGGACTCACTCATGTCACGCCTCGACGGCCTCGGCGAAGACAAGGAACTGGCCCAGCTCAGCGCCACCCTGGGACGGGAATTCGGCCACGAACTGCTCAGCGCGCTGGCCGGTCGTGACGAAACCAGCCTGCGGCAGGGCCTCGCCCACCTCATCAATGCAGAGTTATTCCTGCAACGTGGCCACCCGCCCAAGGCATCCTACAGCTTCCGCCACGCCCTGCTGCGCGAAGCGGCCTATCAATCCCTGCTCAAGCGCACCCGGCAGCATTACCACCAACGCATCGCCAACCTGTTGCAGGAGCGTTTCCCACACATCGTGGAAGCCAACCCGGAACTGCTGGCGCACCACTGCAGCGAGGCCTGTATCGATGATCAGGCCGTGGAAATGTGGCTCAAGGCCGGCAAGCTGGCAGTGCGCCGTTCCGCCAATCAGGAAGCCGTCATCCACCTCCAGCATGGTCTGATCGTGCTCAAGCGTCTGCCGGATTCCCCCGAGCGCCGCGCCCAAGAGCTGGAGACGCAGACCACCCTCGGTTTGGCCTTGATGATGAGCAAGGGCTATGCTGCCCCCGCGGTGGAAAAGGCCTACGCCCGCGCCCGCGAACTGTGCCACAGCACGCCCGATATCGGCACCACCTTCCCGGTGCTGTGCGGCCTGTGGGAGCACTACATCGTGCGCGCCGACCTCGACACCGCCGAGTCACTGGCCAATGAACTGCTCGACCTCGCTGCGCAGGTCAAACAGCCGGGTCTGGCGCGAGAGGCCAAACGCACCCTCGGCACCACCCGTTTCTGGCAGGGACGGCTGGACGAAGCGCTGGAACTGCTCAGGCCGCCGCACAACACCAACGCCATTGAGACCCCGGCCCTCACCGCCGAGGTCTCACACTGCCAGGACGTACACGTCGCCGGCCTCGCCAACACGGGTTGCATCCTGTGGCTGCTGGGCCAGCCCGATCAAGCACTGGAGACATGCCGTCAAGCACTGGAGGCCGCCAAACGCCTCACCCACCCCTTCAGTCAGGCCTACGCCCTGCAATTCCTCGCCGTGGTGCATCAGCTGCGTGGTGAACGCGAGGCCACCCAGCGGCAGGCCGAGGCGCAAATCGCCCTGTGCGAAACCTACGGCTTCGCCTTCTGGTCCGCCACCGGAAAAATGCTGCGCGCCTGGGCAGAAGCCGATGACAGCAACATCAAGGCCTGCTGTGAAGAATTTCAGTCCGCACTGGCCGAATACGAGCAATCCGGCAGCCGCCTGGTACGCTCCTATTTCCTCGCCCTGTTGGCGGAGCTGCAATTTCGCGCCGGGCAGTCCGACGCCGCCAATACCACTCTCGACAAGGCCATGGAAGAAACAGAACGTACCCATGAGAACTTCTTCAGTGCCGAACTGCTGCGTCTCAAGGGCCACTTCCTGCAACAGGCCGGGCCGACGCATTCCGCACGGGCAGAGACCCTGCTCACCCAGGCATTGCAACAGGCCCAACGGCAAAATGCCCAATCCCTGGCCCTGCGCTGCAGTATGGATCTGGCCGACATCGCCACACAGGCGGGACACACGGCCGAGGTGCGATCATTGCTCGATCAGCAACTCAAGCACATCGACGGCGGCGCCGACACGCAGGACGTCAAGCGCGCCCACGAGACACTTCACTGAGTCGACAGATTTTCAATGAGAAATACAGGTGACATATGGCAAAAAACAAAAAACTTAAACACGAGGCCGAACTTGTCAAAGAGGCGATCATCGCCGGGGTGAAGTATGCCGAGGACAGGGGTGCCGCGGTCTTCGAGCCCACAGATTCGGTAAGCGAGAAAACACTCTTTATCTATCGGCTGTTGGTGCACGATAAACTGATCCAGCCCTTGCCCGAGGATCAGGTGGCGCAAAAATCCATGCGCCACAAGTTGGCTCTCTGGTATGCAAAACAGCTACCCAAAGATCACCCCCTGTTGGCATGAGGCCATCCAGGCCCGAGGGCTGAATGGCAGGCACCCGTTGTGGTAGGGCAAAGCTATCGCGTCCTGCTATCGCTCCTTACCTACATCCATATAGG
>CAZTPE010000244.1:0-4253 GCA_964614545.1 uncultured Ectothiorhodospiraceae bacterium | reverse complement strand
TCCGGACTTGATCCGGAATCCAGTGGTTTCAACGACTTTCTGGATGCCGGAACAGGTCCGGCATGACAATGGAAAACCAACGGAACAGCACTGAATAGGTGACAGTAAACATGCATTATTTTGATTCGAAACGGCTGCCGTATACGTGCGCACAATTGTTCGCACTGGTCGCTGATGTCGAAAGCTATCCGGCATTCCTGCCCGGCTGGTCTTCGGTACGTATATTGCGTTCGGACAAGTCACAGTTAGAGGTTGAGCAACACCTCCAGATGGGTCCGCTGGACCTGAGTTTTCACTCCACAACACGGCTCGAAGACTGCAGCCGCATCCTTGTTACAAGTAACGACACGCCGTTCCGTAATCTGGTCATCGACTGGCATTTTACACCGCTGCAGGAAAACCACTGTGAAATCAGTGTCGAAATTACACTGGCGGTACAACCAGGTCTTTTAAAACGGCCATTGGAGATCATACTGGGATACAGCAATGGTCAATTGCTGCGGTTGTTCGAGAATCGGGCCCGTTCATTGTACGGGAGCTATTAACCCGAAACAGGCGCCGCAGCACTTATGATCGCTCGCATTGAGCAAGGGGCACACGCCGTCGCCACCAGCGGCGCAGGCCACGGCGGGTCAACTGGTACACGGTGCCCGCGCCATCATCGAGTTGCAGGCTGTCGAGCTGTTTGCCGCGCAGGGCCGCCAGTAGTGGTTCGACCCATTGCTGTTCAAAGGTCTGCAATGCCGCCCACCAGGCTTCGCCGCCCTGCTGTTGCAGGGCGCTGTCGAGACTGTCCAGCACCAGCAGATGCTTACTGTCCTCGCCCACCTGCAACAGCCACGCCGACGCATCCTCCGGCACCGGGCCGTGCGCCACGCCGGCGAGCCGGGCCAACCCACTGGCGACGGGATCGCTGCTCCATACCTGCGTCCAGCGTGGCGCCGGCACTGCCGGCAGTTCACCGCCACCCCAGAACCACAGGCTGCTGACGGTCAACCGCCCCTCGGCCTCGCGCTGTAGGTTGACACTGCTGGTGTGCAGCAGCATCTGGATCTCGTTCATGATGCCGTGCCAGACCTTGCCCTGCTCGCCGCCGGGCAGGCGCTGGCCGATGGGCTGGCCATTCACCGCGCTCAGCGGCCAGGTTTTCAGGTGGGGCCGTTGCGGCAGGTGCAGGTACCAGCGATCCACGCTCGGCGCCTCGAAGCACCAGCCGTCCTCAGCGTAGACGGCGTTCAGTTCCGCGATCAGGCGCTGGACCTCGGCCTCGCGCAGATCCAGACTGGCGGCATCGAGCAGCACCAGTTGGTCACGGTCCGGCAGCAGGTGCACCGGGTCGGCGCGCAGGCAGGCGCCCTCGGGCGGGCGGCCCGTGTCGGCGGTGTAGGTAACACTGGCCACGGGCAGATCCTGCCCAGCCTCGGTAGGCACATCGAACAACGCAAACAGGCGGGCCTCTAGTCCAGCTTGTCCGCTGCGGCGGTAATCCGCGCGGCTGAGCAGGGTCTCCAGCGCTGGCAGGCGTTCGGGCAGTTCACCGCAGTCCGCGTGGGGCCGCAGCGCGGGCACCAGCAGGGTCAGGTGACGGGCCGGCATTATGCCTTGGCCCGGGTGAGGAACATGGCATCGCCATAACTGAAAAAGCGGTACCGCTCATTCACTGCATGGCGGTAGGCGGCCATCATGTTTTCGTAACCGGCGAAGGCCGATACCAGCATCAGCAGGGTGGACTCGGGCAGGTGGAAATTGGTCAGCAGGGCATCCACCACGCGGAATTCATAGCCGGGAGTAATAAAGATGTCGGTATCACCGGCAAAGGGCCGCAGCTCGCCACCGCCCGCGTGCGCCGCACTCTCCAGCGAACGCACACTGGTAGTGCCCACCGCCACCACCCGGCCGCCGCGCGCGCGGGTGCGGGCGACCGCCTCCACCACTGACTCGCCCACCTCGATGTACTCGGCGTGCATGTGGTGATCGCGGATGTCGTCCACGCGTACCGGCTGGAAGGTGCCGGCGCCCACGTGCAGGGTGACGAAGGCGGACTCGATGCCCTGGGCGGCCAGGGTATCGAGCATGACCTGGTCGAAATGCAGGCCAGCGGTGGGCGCCGCCACCGCGCCACGCTTGTCGGCGTAGACGGTCTGGTAGCGCTCGCGGTCGTCGCTGGCATCGGCGCGCTCGATGTAAGGCGGCAGCGGCATGTGGCCGTGGGCCTCGAGCAGGTCCAGCGCCGATTCCTCACCGTCGCCGGACAGCGCCAACTCAAACAGCTCGCCCTGCCGCCCCAGCATCTCGGCGTTGACGCCGCCTTCCAGCGTCAAACAGCTGCCGGGTTTGGGCGACTTGCTGGCGCGCACGTGGGCCAGCACGCGGTGTTCATCCAGCACCCGCTCCACCAACACCTCCACCTTGCCACCCGTCTCCTTGTGGCCGAACAGGCGCGCCGGGATCACGCGGGTATCGTTGAACACCAGCAGGTCGCCCGCGCGCAGCAGCTGCGGCAGGTCACGGAACCGGCGGTCGGCCAGCGCGCCGCTGTTGCCGTCCAGACACAGCAGGCGACTGGCCGTGCGTTCCGCGGCGGGGTACTGGGCAATGAGTTCGTCGGGGAGGTCGAAATGAAAATCGCTACGTCGCATGGCGCGCGAGTGTAACAAAAATCGCTATTCCAAGAGTCGTGAAAGAACAAGCCCGCGTCACACCGGCGTAGTCCGGTGCCCATGAACGCCCCTGGATTCCGGCCTGCGCCGGAATGACGTTACGCGCTGCGCACGGCGGGGAATCAAGCCCCGGAGAGTGATCGTGAAATCATATCTCCCGCCTTGCCGCAAACGCCCCAAAGGCGCTATCATGCGCGCCTGTGTGCCGGGGTGGCGGAACTGGTAGACGCGCCGGATTCAAAATCCGGTTCCTTCACGGGAGTGCCGGTTCGATTCCGGCCCTCGGTACCACTCGAATCAAGACGATCAAGGGATCATGTGCGAGCATGGTCCCTTTTTCTTTGCACCTTTGTAACTCACCACAGAGGCACGGAGAACACAGAGAATGTATCTATCGATGGAATAAGCGTCGGGGGGGAAGACACAAGTGAGTGCAGATGAACAGGTGCCACCGTGCGCACAGCGCACGCTACGAGCAGGTGTAGTGTGCGCCGTGCGCACAAGATGGATATCCCCTTCCTCTGTGTTCTCCGTGCCTCTGTGGTGAGTTACTGCTCTTTTTTAATTTGCCTGCAATCCCGGCAAAGCGATTACAATAGCCAGACATCACGCACTCGTCACCACGCCGAAAACCATGAAAATCCTGTTGCAACCGCTGATCTGCCTGTTGTTTCTTGCTCTCACCCAGGCCGCCCTTGCGGCAAAGAAAGCACCCAGCACCATCACCAACGGCGACAGTCTGGCAGCCAGCTGCTATCTGGCCCTCACCGCGCTGGACAAGGGCATGGAGCAGATGCCGCAAGAGGAACAGACCAGCACCTTCGTCTGCATGGCCTATCTCGGCGGAATACTGGCGGCGGCGCAGCACGCCAACGAGTTGGCCAAGCTGCGCTTCGCCCAGGCCACCGATGGCAAGGGTTCGCAGGCCGATTTTGACCTCTACTGCTTCGACTGGAACATGCGCTACCGCGATGCCGCGCGCATCGTCCTGCGTTACGCCCGCCAACATCTCGAGCTGGCCACCCAGCCGGCGGAACGGCTGGTCATGAAGGCCTTGCAGGACGCCTATCCCTGTCGACGCTGACTGGCCCTGAACGATAATCCGCCCGTAGGTTGGCGGTGAGCGCAGCGAACCCCAACCATCACGCTGCGCTCAGCCCAACCAAACCGGATCATTTTTTCGTGGCACCGTTCTGCGGCGTCACGAATGAGGTTGGAATAATCTGCTCCGGGTGAGATGGCGCAGAGCGCCACGGGATGTGTGACACCGCAGAGCGGTGTCACAAGTTGTCCCTCATATTTACTGGATGCTGACCTGTCGCGCCGTCGGCTGGGGTACAATACGCGCCCTCAATTCCCAGCATCCATTGTCTATCATGCCCGAATCCACTACCGACCTTTTTTCCCCGCCCCTCGACAACCAGCCCGGCCGCCGCAGCCAGTGGGGTCAGCTCTATGGCAGCGGCGAGGCCCTGGCCATCGCCAGCGCCGCACAGCGGGCTGGCGCACCACTGATCGTCATTACACCCGACACCCCCGCGGCGACACGCCTGGAATACGAGATCCGCTTCTTCGCCGGCGACCTGCCGGTAC
>CAZTPE010000243.1:0-4272 GCA_964614545.1 uncultured Ectothiorhodospiraceae bacterium | reverse complement strand
CCCTAGCAGCTTGCCCTGATGCAGTAATAAAACCTCGTCGCAGCGCTCGGCCTCGTCCAGATAGGCGGTGCTGAGCAGCACGCTCATGCCCTGGCTCTGCACCTGGCCATAGACGATGGCCCACAACTCACGGCGCGACACCGGGTCCACACCCACGGTGGGTTCGTCCAGCAACAGCAGACGCGGCGCGCGCAGCAGGGCGCAGGCCAGGCCCAGCTTCTGTTTCATGCCACCGGAAAGGCGGCCGGCGAGGCGCGCGGTGAAGGGGGCGAGGCCGGTCATGTGCATCAATTCATCGTAGCGGGCGGCGCGGCCGTCCTCCGGCAGACCCTGAAGGTCGGCATAGAGGTCGAGGTTTTCCTGCACGCTGAGGTCTTCGTAAAGACCGAAGCGCTGTGGCATGTAGCCCACTGCCGACTGCACCGCCTGCGGCTCGGCTACGGCGTCCAGGCCCAGCACGCGGATCTCGCCCAGGGCGGGACGCAGCAGGCCGCAGGCCAGGCGCATGAGGGTGGTCTTGCCGGCGCCGTCGGGGCCGATGAGGCCGGTCACACGGCCAGGGACGATATCGAAGCTGACGCCGTCCAGGGCGCACAGGGCGTGTTCGCCGCTGCTGAAGACCTGGCGGACGTTGTGGAAGGAAAGCGCGACATCGTGGTTCATGTCGGTATCCTTTGGCCACTACATGTGACCCAGCTGTGCAGGCATATATTGCCAAAGACGGGTATCGAGTGGGTTCGCAAATGGATGCAATCCGCAAATACACGCGAATAAACGCCAATGAAAGGCCCCGTTGGCCCACCATTGCCAGACGAAAATTTCCGTGCAAACGTTGCAAGCCGGCGGAAGCCCGTTTTCATCTGTGCATATTTGCGTCTATTGGCGTGCATTTGCGGATTTCTTACTGTCTATCCTACCCACTAGCGGCACACCGAGACCCAGCACAGAAATGCCAGATGCGCCGTGCATGATGAGGGTGTGGTCAAGAGGCCCCACAGGGCCGCGGCTGGGTGCCGGCATCCGCCTGGTCCAGCTCGATATCCACGCTCACCGGCATGCCCAGGCGCAGTTCGCCATCGGGGTTGCAGGCGAAGATGCGCACGGAATACACCAGGCGGGTGCGCAACTCGGGGGTCTGCACCGTCTTGGGGGTGAATTCAGCAGTGGGTGAGACGTAGCCCACCCAGCCCGGGTAGCGTTTGTCAGGATAACTGTCAGTAGTGATCCAGGCGGTGGCCCCCAGGCGTACGCGACCCAACATGGGCTCGGGCAGGTAGGCGCGTACCCACACGGGATCGAGGAAGGCCAGAGTCAACACCGGCGACTGGGGGAAGGCCATGTCACCGGGTTCAAGGATGCGATTGCGGATGATGCCGTCGGCGGGGGCGTACAGGCTGGCGTCACTGAGTCGCTGCTGGGCCTGTGCCAGTGCCGCCTCGCGCGCGGCGAGCTGGGCACGGGCGGCGGCAATGTCTTCCTTACGCGCGCCGGCCTTGAGCAGGGCCAGGGTGGCCTGCACTGCCTTCACCTGGGCAGCGGCGGCATCGGCCTGGGAGCGTGCCTGCTCTTCGTCCTGTGGTGAGGCCAGCTTCCTCTCCAACAACTGTGCCACACGACGGTAGCTGTCATGCGCCGCCTTGGCCTGCGCTTCGGCAGCCTGCAGCTCGGCCTCGGCTTTGCGGATTTCCTCAGGCCGGCTGCCCGCCTCCAACCTGATCAGCATCTGCCGCTGGGCCTCCACCGACGCTTTGGCCTCGGCCAGCCTTGCCTGCAGCAGTTCCGTGTGCAGGCGGGCCAGCAACTGGCCCTTGCTGACGTCATCGCCCTCCTGCACCAGGATTTCCGCAATGTGCTCACTACCATTGAAGGCCAACTGCGCCTCGCGGATATCGATATTGCCGTATAAGGCGAGCTGGCTGCCGTCATCACCATTCTGAGGCTGCTGTAGCCAGGAATAGGCACCAATCCCGGCAAGAATGGCAATCAACAGCACGGCGGAAAGACCCTTTTTCATTTGCTCGTCCTCAGAAAATTTATCAACCAGGTATCTACCGGATTAGGACGTAATCGGCGGCGCTATAGGATCAATTCCACCCTGACCACTCCCGGCAAAACGACACCACAGCACTGCGCTACAGACGATCCGGCATATCTTTCTGCCAGACAACAGCATGGCACATGCATGGGTATTTTTCATGGATTCATGAACCCTGCTGAGAGAGACTTATCGCCCCTACAAACATACATCGGGATCAATCAGAAGGTTTCAATAGCTGGACTGGTGTCGGCTTTGCGGTAGACGGTAGATGAGTGCGAGGAGGGTCAGCCACAGCAACGCGGCCGTGGCGTTATGCGTGACGACGAGGCCAAGGGGGGCACTGAAAATAACAGTCGCCATGCCCAGCAGGACTTGCAAACCCAGGAGCGCAAGAATGGCCATGCCCAGACCCCGGATACGACCACCCAGTTTTAGCGCTCGATAACCCAGCCAGCCCACGAACAGCAAAACAAGGATGGCAACCAGGCGGTGTATCATATGGATAGCCGTCGTCGTCGCCTGTTCGATAATCACCCGCCCCTCGGGGCCGACATCCAATAGGTGGCGCAGCGTAAAACCACCGGGGATATCCATCTCCGGCCACAGCACGCCATTGCAGAGAGGAAATGTCGAGCAGGCCAGGGCCGAAAAATTCGAACTCACCCAGCCGCCAAGTGCAGTCTGCACGACAACCAGTACCAGCCCGAGCAACGCCCATTTTCGTAGTGGTTCCGCCCCCTGAGAAACTTCCGATGCCGGCCCCCGGCCCCGGGACAGATGCAACCACCAAAGCAATCCAAGCAAGGCCATGCCACCCAACAGATTGGCCATTACCACGGGCGGCCTGAGAAGTGGCGATCCGTACAGCACGCCCAGCACGGCCAGGAACAGGGTGACGGCCAGGGCCGCGAGTGGTAGGACCATGCTCGGCCCAGAATCCTTGCGCTTCCGCCAGGCAACGATAACGAACGCCAATATGAAGACCAACAAAAGACTGGCAACACCACGGTGCGCCCGCTCCACCGCTGTCGGTGGCGCCAGCGTCCCTGGCTGCAAGCCGCGTGAAGCCGTGGCAGCAATGTCCCCAGCATACTTGACGATATCGACACGACCATAGCAATCGGGCCAGTCGTCACACCCCAGCCCCTGATTCGACAAACGCATCAGGGAACTCAAGACAATCAGCGCAAATGACAGTACGAGGGATACTGTGACGAGCTTGAAAAATAAGGAGGAAGGGCGACTAGACATTCAACGATGGCTGCTTGTCCACAATGACAAGTCACTAACCATTGAAATCACGCATTTTTTGCACATGGCAAATATGGATGGTCTTTCCTTCAACGCGGATCAAACCCTCATCCACCAGCTTATGCAAAACCCGAGAGAGTGTTTCCGGCGTAAGATTCAACTGTGCTGCAAGCGTGGCCTTGTTAACCGCGAGGAGCACGTCAGCTTCGTTATATATTGTATTCTTTGCCGACTCGGCCAATTCTATTTCTCGTAACAGGTAGCCAATGACCTTCTGGATACTGGAATACACCGTCAGGTATTCCAGTGTTTGAATCCTATCCACCAGCCGGGCACAGAGCCCGGCTATCACTCGACGGGCAAATCCCGAATTATTGTCAACGCCATCAAATACAACGCTCTTTGGCACATGTAGAATCTTCGAATCCATCAATGCCTGGGCACAAACAGGATATGCCTTACCCAGAAACATGACCGCCTCCCCAAAGCTCTGGTTCGGTCCAAAAATCTCGGCGATAAACTCTTTCCCGTCTCTCGATACAAACGAGAGCTTTATTCGACCAGACACAACAACATAGAAGCCATCAGAAGGGTCGCCTTTATTAAACAGGATGCGCCCTTTATTGACGGTGATCTCATGGGTGGCAGATGCAATCTTCGTAAGCTGGCTGGAATCCAACTCTTTGAATAAGGGAATATTCGCCAAAATGGAGGAATTTTTCATGACAGCAATCCATTTTCCACTTCCGTTTGAAGCAATTGCGGCAACTCAATCAAAACAGCATTGGCAATGCGCACAAGTTATTCCCGGGTATCCCGGGGTATAGAGAAGATAAGAAAATGTTGACCCAATGCTTTTTCTTGCGTGAACACCGGACTCATTAAATATGGTGCCCCACGCACCCCATACCGCCTTAGCCGATAGATTGATTTAGAAAACATGTGACTTTCCTTATTTTATTATTTTACTTGCACATCAAAAC
>CAZTPE010000242.1:0-4291 GCA_964614545.1 uncultured Ectothiorhodospiraceae bacterium | reverse complement strand
TGGAGTGGTGGTCCTCGGCGGTGCCGAACATCACGAACAGCTTGGAGCGCTCCAGGTCCGGGCCGCCAAACTCCCAGAACGAGCCGCCGATGGTGTAGATCATGCCGGCGGCCATGTTCACGGAACAGAAGCCACCGTGGGCGGCGTAGTTGGGGGTGCCGAAGTTCTTGGCGAACATGCCGGTCAGGGCCTGCATCTGGTCGCGACCGGTGAACAGGGCGAATTTCTTCGGATCGGTCTCGCGCAGGTGACGCAGGCGGGTCTCCATGATATCGAAGGCCTCGTCCCAGGAGATGACCTCGAAATCGGCCGCGCCACGTTCGGCGCCCTCGCGGCGTTTCAGCGGCCTGGTCAGGCGTGCCGGCGAATACTGCTTCATGATGCCGGAGGAACCCTTGGCGCAGATTACGCCTTTATTGAGGGGGTGATCCGGGTTGCCCTGGATGTAGCGTATCTCGCCGTCACGCAGGGTGACGCGGATGCCGCAGCGGCAGGCGCACATGTAGCAGGTGGTGTTCTTGACCTCGACGCCCTTCTCCAGCGTCGAGGTGGTGTTGTTATTCGACATCGGTCAAGCCCTTGCCTGGTTGCAATAAAATGCGGCCAGCGATTATATATCAGCATATTTTGATATGGCCAATTACTGACTTTATCACTGGGATAAGTAAATTCAATCGGCCATAAGGGGTATAGGGTTTAACACCTTTGCGCCCTTGCCCGTCCCTTGGTGACGTTGAATTGAGTGAAGTAAAGAGGCGAGCTTCACTAAATGGCGTTATGGTTGGCAGGTGCGCCACGCCGTGCCTTGTCGTAATTAATATGGCGATTAAAAGAAAGAATTACCCCGCGCAGAATTTGTGCCTAGAATAGTTGCGTATAGATGACTATTCCGCGGGCGGGCCGGAATGCATGTTTCCCGACCGCCGATAAAACATCCGCTAAAACAAAAAGGAGACAGGCCGATGGCTGAGGCTGTGGCAACCAACCAGACTATCCTGGTGGTCGGTGGTGGAATCTCTGGACTGACAGCGGCCCTGGAAGCGGCCGAGTGTGGTAAAGACGTCATCTTGATCGAAAAGAATCCCTCGTTGGGCGGGCGCATCAGCCAGCTTTACAAATATTTTCCCAAGCTTTGTCATCCCTCCTGCGGGCTGGAGATCAACCTGCGTCGCCTCAAGGGCAATCGCAACGTGCGGGTGATGACCCTGACGGAGGTCAGCGCCGTCTCCGGCGAGACCGGCAACTACAGCGTCACTCTCAAGCGCAGTCCGCGTTACGTCAACGACAGGTGCACCGCCTGTGGTGAATGCGGCAAGGTGGTGGAAGCGGATTTCGATGATGAATTCCACTATGGCATGAAGCAGCGCAAGGGTGCCTATCTGCCGTTCAATATGGCTTATCCACAGCGCTACGTGCTGGACCCGTGCATCATCGGCAGCGACGACGCCACCAAGGCCAAGGCCGCCTGCCCCATGGACGCCATCGATCTCGACATGCAGGAAGAGACCCTGGAGCTGAACATCGGCGCCATCATCTGGGCCACCGGTTGGCGTCCTTACGACGCCAACAAGATCCAGCCCTATGGTTACGACCGCTTCGACAACGTCATCACCAATGTTGAGTTCGAACGTATGCTCGATCCCTTCGGCCCCACCGGCGGCAAGATCCTGCGTCCCTCCGACGGCAAGGTGGCCAGGGACATCGCCTTCATCCAGTGCGCCGGTTCGCGCGATGAGAACCATCTCAAGCACTGCTCACGCATCTGTTGCATGGCCAGTCTCAAGCAGGCCACCTACGTGCGCGAGCAGTACGGTGACGAGGGCAAGTCCTCTATTTATTACATCGATATCCGCGCCATCGACCGCATCGACAACTTCTTCGCCAAGGTCAAGGCCGACGAGACGGTGAGCTTCATCAAGTCCAAGGTGGCCTCCATCACCGAGGACAAGGCCAGCGGCAACCCGGTGCTGCACGGCGTCAACGTCGAGGGTTATCACCGCTACAGCAATCCGCACGAGCTGGTGGTGCTGGCCATCGGCATGGAGCCCAGTGTGAGCAAGGCTGAGTTCCCGGTGGACGTGGTCATCGACGACAACGGCTTCGTGCAGGCGGATGAGTCCAACGGCGCCATCTTCGCCGCCGGTTGCACGGCCGATGCGCTGGACGTTAACCGCGCGGTGCAGAACGCCACCGCCAGCGCCCTGCGCGCCATCCAGGTGATCAATCGGGTTGCGGCTCAAGAAGCGGCTTCCGGGGCGGAGGGATAAGACATGGCAGACGAAAAGCTTCCTATTGAAAAGCTTCCTATTGAAAAAAAAATTGGCGCCTACATCTGCAAGGGCTGTGGTCTGGGTGAGCGCCTCGAGGGTGCGCAACTGACGATGATCGCCGAGCGTGACGCCAAGGCCCATATCGTGCGTGAACATGACTTCCTTTGTTCCGAGGAAGGCGTGAAGATGATCCAGGACGATATCGACAACGAGGGCGTCAACCGCGTCGCTATCTGTGCCTGCTCGCGGCGTGCCAAGACTGAGGCCTTCCGCTTTGAGGGTGTGGCCATGTCTCGTGGCAACCTGCGCGAGGGCGTAATCTGGGTGCGCCCGGACACCGATGAGGCGCGCGAGACCACCGAGGAAATGGCCGCCGACTACGTGCGAATGGCAGTGTGGGAGACCAAATTCATGACCCCACCGCAGGGCAACGAAGAGGCCGCCTGTCAGCGCGACATCCTCGTCGTTGGCGGCGGCGTCAGTGGCCTGACTGCGGCACTGGAGACCGCCAGGGCCGGCTATCCCGTGACCCTCATCGAGAAGACCGGCCAGCTCGGTGGCAAGGCCGGCGCGGCCTGGAGGGCGGTGCCAGACCGCGCGCCCTATAGCGACCCGGTGGACACCGGGGTGGCCGACCTGATCACCGCCTGTGAGGCCGCCGAGAATATTACCATCCACCTCAATGCCACTCTGACCAAGACCGCCGGCGCGCCAGGCCGCTTCGAGGCCGACATCAGCGTCGAGAGCGGCACCACGGTGACGGCCAAATTCGGCGCCATCGTGCAGGCCTCCGGCTATGATGACTTCGACGCCAACAAGCTGCCGGGTCTGGGCTACGGCAAGACACCGGATGTGGTGACACATCAGGAGCTGGAGGCGCTGGCCAGGGCGGCCGATGGCGGCCCCATCAAGCGCCCCTCCGACGGCAAGGAAATACAGAGCGTGGCCTTCATTCAGTGTGCCGGTCAGCGCAGCAACAAAGAGGGTCTGTTGACTTATTGCTCGGGCCACTGCTGCGCCACCTCCATCAAGCAGGCCATGTACTTCAAGGATCTGAACCCGGATATCGATACCAATGTGCTGTATCGCGACCTGCGTACCCCCGGCACCGGCGGCGAGGACTTCTACCGCAGCGGCCAGGAGAAGGGCGTGACCTTCACCAAGGCCTGCGTGGATGGTGTCGAGGTGAGCGGCGACAGGCTCAGCGTCAAATTTGATGACCTGATTCTTGATCAGCCCGCCGAGGAGATGGTTGATCTGGTGGTGCTGGCGGTGGGCCAGGTGCCCAACTCCGGCGTCAATATTGACGCCGTGCCGCTGGAGGCCGAGGAAGAAACGGAAGAAGGTGTCGAGACCAAGCCGAAAGAGGTGCTCGTGCCGCTGGAATCCATTCTTAATCTGGACTATCGCCAGGGCCCGGATCTGCCGCAGCTGGTGGACGGCTTCACCGACTCACACTTCATCTGTTTCCCCTACGAGACGCGCCGCACCGGCATCTACGCCACTGGCCCGGTGCGCCGTCCCATGGACATCATCTCCGCCCGCGAGGACGCCACCGGCGCCGCGCTGAAGGCCATCCAAGCGGTGGAGAATGCCGCCCAGGGCCGCGCCGCGCATCCGCGTTCCGGCGATCTGTCCTTCCCGCAGTTCCGCAAGGAAGGCTGCACCCAGTGCAAGCGCTGTACTGTGGAGTGCCCCTTCGGCGCTATCAATGAAGAAGATGGTTATCCGCAGTTCAACGAATCGCGCTGCCGCCGTTGCGGCACCTGCATGGGCGCCTGCCCGGTGCGTGTCATCTCCTTCGAGAACTACTCGGTGGATACGGTCGGACAGCAGCTCAAAAACGTGGACATCCCCGATGAGTTCGACGAGAAGCCGCGCATCCTGGTGCTGGCCTGCGAGAACGACGCCTACCCGGCGCTGGACATGGCCGGCATGAACAACATCGAGTACAGCGCCTTTGCGCGCATCATCCCGGTGCGCTGCCTGGGCTCGGTGAACCTGATCTGGGTCACCGATGC
>CAZTPE010000241.1:0-4318 GCA_964614545.1 uncultured Ectothiorhodospiraceae bacterium | reverse complement strand
CATGGGCTTTCTCGAAGGCAAAAACGTATTGATCGTCGGACTCGCCAGCAACCGTTCCATCGCCTGGGGCATCGCCAAGGCCATGCACCGCGAAGGCGCCAGCCTGGCCTTCACCTATCAAAATGAAAAGCTCCAGGGCCGGGTGGAAAAATTTGCCGCCGAATGTAACTCCGATATCACCCTGCCCTGCGACGTGGCCAGCGACGAGCAGATCGAGGCCGTCTTCACGGGGCTGGCAAAGTCCTGGGATCACCTCGACATCATCATCCATTCCGTGGGCTTTGCACCACGCGAGGAGCTGGAAGGCAACTACGTCGACAGCGTGACCCGCGAGGGCTTCAAGGTCGCCCACGAGATCAGTTCCTACAGCTTCACCGCGCTGGCCAAGGCCGGCCGTGAGATGATGCGGGGCCGCAACGGCGCGCTGCTCACCCTGAGCTATCTCGGTGCCGAGCGCGTGCTGCCCAACTACAACGTGATGGGCCTGGCCAAGGCCAGCCTGGAGGCCAACGTGCGTTACATGGCCGACAGCCTTGGCCCGGAAGGCACCCGCGTCAACGCCATCTCCGCCGGCCCCATCCGCACCCTGGCCGCCTCCGGCATCAAGGGCTTCCGCGCCATGCTGGACTACAGTGAGCAGAATACACCACTGCGCCGCAACGTCACCATCGACGAAGTGGGCAACGCCGCGGCCTTCCTGTGTTCCGACCTGGCCTCCGGCATCACGGGCGAAATTACCTATGTCGACGCCGGCTACAACATCACCGGCATGGGCCAGCTCGGCAAATAAATATCCCAAGGAGCGGGCCATGCCCGCGATGGATTGTCACTGCGGAGGTGTCACCCATCGCGGGCATGGCCCGCTCCTACATAAACGGTAAACCACAGATTTTATTCCTTTCCCCTGCCTCTCACCATTTCCTGCACGGATACCCTCCCCCCCCCCCTTTCATTCTCGCTTTCTCAGTCATGTAGGGGCACGTTTTGTGTGCCCACCCTATTGGACTCAATAACACCCGAACGATGCGGTTCGCTACCGCTCACCAGCATCCTACGAAGACGACTGAAATAATCTTGTTATCACGCACGATCTTCAACAATCCGTACACCTGACATCGCCGATAAACCTGACCGCCTAAAGACGGTGGTTTTAACCTTAAAAACGCAATGAATAAAATGCTAGACTGACGCCCGCCAGCATGGCAGCAGGCCAGACGGGGCAGCAAAATTTATTTCAGCAATTTGCACCTCAACGATCCACACCCAACACAGGCATTCTTATGAAACGGGAAAAGTCCAGACTGCGGGCAACCCTCGGCACGGCGCTATTGGCCACCGCCATCTTCGTCACACATAATACCGCCAACGCAGCCAATCCTCCGCCCGCTTCCATGCAGCTCCTGCTGCTTGTCCTGGCCGACAATGCCATGGCGCTGACGCACCGTTTGTTGAATGATTCTTCCGCCGCGAAGAGCGTCCTCGCCAGCGATAAGGCCGACGTGAAGACCCTGTATTCCAAAGCCATGGAATTTTATGAGCAGGCCACCAGGGCCAATGCCAGTGGCGATAAAGAAACCCGTGATCAGGCCCTGCTGCAGGCCAAGATGGCCCTGTTAAAGGCCGCACAACGGGTCAAGATGGCGCCGGAACTCACCGACCGCAGCCATTCCCTGTTCCAGCGTCGTACACAAAGCGCCGATGCCCTGCTCGATGCGCACAAACGTATCCGTAAAGAATTGAAAACCGGGGCCGACGTCGAGGCACTGGAAAACAAGGCCATCACCGACATCGCCGCGGCCAATGCCCGCTTTCAAAAAGACGATGTGGATAGCGCAATCCGGCTGATCGATCAAGCCCTCAGTGCCCTGAAGGGTTCGCTGATCAGTATGCGTAACGGCACCACACTGGTTCGCACGCTCCATTTCGACAGTCCAAAAGAAGAGTACGAATACGAACTCGACCGAAACCAGTCACAGACCCTGCTGACCAGCATATTGTTGCAAAAGGAGCCCCTGTCCGAGAATGCCAAACAGCGCTTTGATAAAGATATGAATACGGCGAAGGAACTGCGCCAACAGGCAGAGACACAGGCAACAAGGGGAGAGTACGAGGCAGCCATCAAGACCCTGAAAGAATCCACCCAGCACATCGTGCGCGCGATTCGTGCCGCCAGGGCCTATATTTCCGGTTAGGCAGGTTCGCGATCCACGGGCAGGAAGGTTATTGCCTGGGGAAGAAACCACACAGGACAAATAACCTTCCCGTTGATCATCAGGATTCGTCGATCTGAATGACGATGCGCGCCTTGGCCTTCAGCGCCTCCAGTATGGCCTGGCTACTTTCCACACCACGCAGGTTGCTCAACTGCTGACGCAGGTTTTCGCGCTCGGCCTTGTCGAAACTGGACGGGTCGCCATCGATGACACGGCTCAGCACCAGCACGGCAAAGTCACCGGAACTCAGCGCTGTACTGCCATAGCGGATAGCACCCTCGGCAGGACGTGGCATCCTGAATACCGCCTGCACCAGGGCAGAATCTACCGTCACAGCAGTGCGCTCAAGGGCCGCAGGCGTCTGCCACTCGGCGCCCGCCTCCTTGGCGACCTCTTCCCGGCGGGTGCCGGACTCAAGGCGTTTCACCAGCTCCGCGGCGGCATTCTGCGCGCGTTCCCGCGCCTTCTCGGCGATGATCTGCCGCCTAATGGCATCCGCAACCTCTTCGAGCGGCCGCGGTGCCGCCTCACGGTGATCCTTCAGACGCAGCACCACCACATGGTTATCTCCCACTTCAACCGGCTCGCTGTTATAACCCTGCTTAAGGACTTCGTCACTGAATGCGGCTGCCACCAACTGCGGATTGGCAAACACGCCCTCGCCACCGTCACGCGAAAACTGGGGGCTCTCCTTTAGCGGCAGGCCCAGCACCTCGGCCACCTCGGCCAGGGAGTCCGGTGTCTCATAGGCCATATTGGTGAGTTTATCGGCGAGATCGAAGTATTCACGCTCCGCCGCATCACGCTGGTACTCCTTCAATAACTCGTCACGCACGCTCTCAAAGGGCTTGACCTCACCGGCACGGATCTCGTCGACCTTGATGATGTGAAAGCCAAAGGAGGTCAACACGGGTTCGCTGACATCGCCTTCCTTGAGCGCGAATGCCACCTGTTCGAAGTCAGGCTCCATGACACCCAGGGAGATAAAGCCGAGATCGCCACCCATGTCGGCAGAACCCGAATCTTCGGACACCTCTCTGGCCAGAGCAGCGAAAGATTCACCGGCACGGATGCGCTTGAGCACATCCTCGGCCTTGGCCCGCACGGCTTCGACCTCACTCTCACCTGCGCCCTCGGGGATGGTGAGCAGAATGTGCCGTACCTTGCGTTCCTCCGGCACTGAAAACTGCTGACTGCGGGACTGGTAATACTCACGCAGCTTCTCATCGTCGGGCTCGGCATCGCCGCCCAGTTCATCGGCGAACAGCTCGATATATTCCACGCTCACCATCTCGGGCGTCATATAACGCTCGCGGTGCGTCTCGTAATAGCTGGCCACGGCGGCTTCCGACGCATCGGACTCGTCTTCGTACTGTTTAATCGGCAAGGTCAGATAGGCCACTTCCCGTTTCTGCCCCTGCAGACGGATAAGCGCATCCAGCTCGGCATCGCTCACCAATGCTGTCTCCGCAATTCCCGTAGGCAACTGGCTGGCCAGCAGGGCGCGCCTGATGCGTTGCTCAAAGCCAGCGGGTGACTGCCCCTGGATCTTCAACTGCTGGCGATAAAATTCGGGGGAAAAGGCACCCTCTTCATGGAACATCTCAAAGGAACGGATCGTCGCGGCCACATTCTGCTCGGATACGCGATAACCCATGGCGTCCGCGTTCTGCAACAACAGCTCACGCTCCACCAACTCGTTGATGACCCGCTGTCTCAACTGCGGATCAAAAATACGTGAGTCATATTGTCCGCCAAGCATCTCCTGCATGCGGCCGCGTTGCTCATAAAAGGCCTGTTGAAATTCACGCTGATCGATCTCGGTATCATTAACGGTAGCCGCAACCAAACCGCCGCCAGTACCAAAATATTCGTTGATACCCCAGAGAGCAAAAGGAATGATGAGAAGACCAACAATGACCCAGGCAACCCAGCCTTGAACCTTTTCGCGAATAAAATTCAGCATGTGATTTTTTCTTTAATGTGAGCGGAGAAAATTTACGACAAAAAATAAAGGCGTTCCCGATTACCGGAAACGCCTTTTGCACTCAATGGCGGAGTGGACGGGACTCGAACCCGCGACCCCCGGCGTGACAGGCCGGTAT
>CAZTPE010000240.1:0-4322 GCA_964614545.1 uncultured Ectothiorhodospiraceae bacterium | reverse complement strand
CAGCAAGTAGCCTGGATAAAGCGTAGCGGAATCCGGGAGGTTTAATCCAAAATCGCCCCCGGATTCCGCTACGCTTCATCCAGGCTACAGGCACTCCCTACTAAACATCGAGAAATTCGGGAAGCTTCAAGCCCGTAACTCATAATAGCCAGCGTCAATTTACTTATTAACCTTTTTTTGATGCGCCACATATTCATCGAGTAATTGCCGGATAATTTTTTGGTACTGCATGTGATGTTTTTTTGCAGCTTCTTTAAAATAGGCAATGCTCTCCGAACTTAATGAGATCGTGACTTTCGTGTTTTGCGTTTTACGAGCAAGCTCCGCGGGTGACGGCAGAAAGTCAGGAATGAACTCGATATCACCTAAAGGCTCATCATTATATTGAATGGGTTTGCTCATAGATTTTTTTACCTTTTCGCCAATAACCTGCACCAATAATACGGATGCACCCAGATCTGTAGGTAAAGCGAACCGTGAGAACTCCGTTTCTGTCTTCGTTTAAGCCAAAACAGTAATAGCGTTGCTCGTGCTGGCTGTGAGAGATGTCTTTGGCAATAACACGGTTTTTATCGAAAAATGCGTGTTGTGCCTCGAAGAATGAAACACCATGCTTTTGCTGGTTTTCAAGGTTCTTTGCCTCATTCCACTCAAAGCTTGAGTCGCTCATGGAATGAGAATAGCAGAGATATGGCTATTTAGCCATACTTTGCGTGAAATTGGAAAATATCAGGGCCGGGCGGCAGCCGGGAAACGACGAAAGAAGTTTTCCGTGGTCAGTTCGGCGATGGCTTCCCATTGGCTGTTACGCAGTTGGGCGATGTATTCGGCGACGTGGCGGACATAGGCCGGGTAGTTGGGTTTGCCGCGATGCGGAACGGGGGCGAGGTAGGGCGCATCGGTTTCCACCAGCATGCGCTCGGCGGGCATTTTCTGCGCGACTTCCTTCAACGCCTTGGCGGAATTGAAGGTGACGATGCCGGAGAAGGAGATGTCGAAGTTGAGATCGAGGGCACGTTTGGCCACGGCCCAGTCTTCAACGAAGCAGTGCATCACGCCACCCACCTCGTCGGCACCCTCTTCACGCAGGATGCGCAGGGTGTCTTCGGTGGCGTCACGCATGTGGATGATGAGCGGCTTGCCGGTGCTTTTTGCCGCCGCAATGTGCTGGCGGAAGCGTTCGCGCTGCCATTCGAGGCTGCCCTCTTCGCCTTCGTTGCAGCGGAAATAGTCCAGCCCGGTTTCGCCGATGGCCACGACTTGCGGTTCGGTGGCCAACACAATCAGTTCGTCGGCAGTAGGATCCTGCCCTTCCTGTTGGTTGGGGTGCACGCCGACGGAGACGGCAATACGCGGGTCCTTTTTGGCCATGGCCAGCAGGTTCGGGTAGTGCTCCAGGTCGATGGAGACGCAGAGAAAATAGCCCACGCCCTGTTCGGCGGCCGCATCCAGGGCGCCTTCGAGGCGGCCGCCCCAGGGGGCGAGGTCAAGGCGGTCGAGGTGACAGTGGGAGTCGACGAGATAAGTCACAGCTAATACCTGCACGAGAGTGAATCAATACAAAAAAGGAGGGAAGAACACAGCCCGGCCGGGCAACGCGCTACATGGTATGGGTCTGGCGTTCCGACTTCAAGGCGCCGCCGAGGTAGCCTTCGATCTTATTGCGTACGGCGCCGTTGTCCTGATTGCTGAACTGTACGCCGATACCGGCCACGCGCGCCCCCTGTGCGCCGGGGGGGGTGATCCAGACGATCTTGCCGGCCACGGGAAGTTTTTCTGTCTCGTCCATCAGGGTGAGCAGCATGAAGACTTCGTCGCCGAGCTTGTATTTCTTGTTGGTGGGGATGAACAGGCCGCCATTTTTCACGAAGGGCATGTAGGCCGCGTACAAGGAACTCTTGTCCTTGATGGCCAGGGAGAGAATGCCGCCTTGTCGAAAACCGGTCATGCCTGTGTGATTTCCTTGCGAGTGATTATCTGCGCGCCGCGCTGCGTTGCCAAGCGATCATCAGATCCTCCAGCGCCAGCTGTTCGTTGAGGTTGTTGGCCGTGAGGCGACCGTATTCCGTCAACTGGTCCAGAAACGCGTAGAGAGCCCTCAAGTCTAACCGCTCTGCGATCTTTTGCAATTGCACGCCCAGATCCTTGTTGCTGATAGCGGCATCGGGTCCGGCGGACTTGAGGCGGATCAGGTCCGTGACCCAGCTGTTCAACCATTGCAGACTGCACGTCAGGCCCCAGGACTTCCACTGCGCGGCCACGGCGAGGGGATCTTCGCGCCCCTCCAGCAGCCCGGCCCACTGACGGGCGAGGCTCTGCCGCGCGGCCAGCCCACCCTCTTCGTTGAGGCGCAGGGCCGCCAGCGGTGCGCCCTCGGCCAGCGCCAGCAGGGCCTCGGCGTCGACATCGCCCGACAGCCGTTCGCGTAACCAGGCCAGGGCCAGTGCGGGCTGCGGCAAAGCGAAGGTCACCTGCTGGCAGCGCGAACGAATGGTGGGCAGCAGTTGTGAGGGGCGACTGCAAACGAGAATCAGCAGCGCGCCCGGGGTCGGTTCTTCCAGCGTCTTCAGCAGGCTGTTGGCGGCCGGGAGGTTCATGGCCTCAGCAGGATGAACGATGATCACCTGCCGGCCGTTGTACTGGCTGGTGAGAGCGAAGAATTCGCCCACCGCGCGGATGGTGTCGATGGGGATGACCGACTTGCCCTCCGGCGGCCCCACGCGACGGAAATCGGGGTGGCTGCCGCCCGCCAGCAGGCCGCAGGCGTGGCACTGGCCACAGGCGCTGCCGTCGTCGCGCGGACTCTGGCACAGCAGGCCTTCGGCCAGACGGGTGGCAAAATCGAGCTTGCCGACGCCCTCCGCGCCTGTCAGCAACAGGGCGTGGGGCAGGCGTTCGTCGCGCGCGCGGGCCACCAGCCCGGCCCATAGGTCATTCTGCCAGGGTAGCCGTTCGCTCATGCCGGTTCTCCCGCGGCTTGCACCAGCAGCGGCGTCAGCACGGCGTCGATCTGCCGCTGCACGCCGACGATGTCCTGCGCCGCATCAATGATGCGGAAGCGCCCCGGCTCCTGTTCAGCACGCACCAGATAGGCGGCACGCACGCGCTCGAAGAAATCACGCTGCTCGCGCTCGAAGCGATCCAGCTCACCGCGCTGCCCGGCACGTGCCATGCCCACCTCGACGGGCAGATCCAGCAACAGGGTCAAATCAGGCCGTAGTTCGCCCTGCACCCAGTCTTCCAGCACCTCGATACGGTCAAAATCGATGCCGCGTCCGCCGCCCTGGTAGGCGTAGGTAGCGTCGGTGAAACGGTCGCACAACACCCACTCGCCGCGCACCAGGGTCGGGCGGATCAACTGCGCCAGATGCTGGGCGCGGGCGGCGAACATCAGCAGCAGTTCGGTATCCGAGGCCATGCTTTCTTCGCGGTGATCCAGCAGCAGGGCGCGGATCTGCTCCGCCAACGGCGTACCACCGGGCTCACGGGTGACGTGCAGAGGGATGCCGGCGGCTTCGATGCGCTGGCGGATGTAGGCCAGCTGGGTACTCTTGCCGGCGCCTTCGCCACCTTCGAGGGTGATGAACAAGCCCTTGCTCATGGCGGCGTTCCGGCGAGACCCGCAAAACCCAACGCAAAGACGCGAAGACGCAAAGGGCGCAAAGCTTTGTAGGGCAGGCGTGGCCCGCCAGCTGTTTCATTCTGTGTGCTGGTGGGCAGTGCCCACCCTACGAGACTGAATTCGGTCTTGCGCTTCAACGCAGAGGCGCAGAGGACGCAAAGAGAATCAAAATAAAATACCTTTGTGCTCTTTGCGCCCTTGTTGCGCCTTTGCGTTGGATGTTTTGTTATTTCCCCAGCCCTGTAGGGTGGGCATTGCCCACCGGCGATTTGGTGCTGTGTTTTGGTGGGCAGTGCCCACCCTACGAGAGCGGATTCATCGCGGGCATGGCCCGCTCCTACAAGGAAGATACGTGCAATAACCGGCTTTTCTCTGTGTGCTCCGTGCCTCTGTGGTGAACAAGTCATTTGCCCAGCTTCCCCGACGGCAACGAAGAAAACGGCTTAGCGCGCCCGCCCAGCTGATATTCCACCACGGCCTTGTTGTGTTCCTTCAAGGTAGCGGAAAACTGGTGGCTGCCGTCACCGCGGGAGACAAAGTAGAGTTCCTCGCCCTCTGCCGGATGCAGAGCGGCGAGCACCGCGTCACGCCCAGGCATGGCGATGGGGGTGGGCGGCAGGCCCTTGTGCAGGTAGGTGTTGTAGGGGGTGTCACGGCGCAGGTCGCGGCGGCGGATGTTGCCGTCGAAGCTGCGGCCGAG
>CAZTPE010000239.1:0-4335 GCA_964614545.1 uncultured Ectothiorhodospiraceae bacterium | reverse complement strand
CGCCAGTCATCAGCAGCACTGCCAACAGCACATGTCTCATGGCAGGGCCTCCAGGGTGGCGCGCAGTTTGTTGCCGTCGAGGTAGTCTTCATTCATGCGTACAACCTGTCCATTGGCGTCGATCACCACGGTTGTGCCCATGGTGGCTTGATACAGCTTGGTGAAGCTGTCGCTGGTGGGCACTAGCACGGTGAAGTCGGTGTAACCACTGGCGACCTGGTTGCTGCGGCTGAAGGATACTGAGCCACTGACATAGTCGACGAGGAAGAACTGCACATTGGGGAAGTCCGGCACGATGTACTGGCGCATGTGGTTGGCATGGGTGTCGCAGATGGGGCACCACATATTGAAGTAAAGCACCACGGCGCGTGCGCTACCCAGTTCGGTGGACAGGGTATGTGGCGTGTACAGGGTGTCGTCGAGGGTGAAGTCGGGGGCGATTTGGCCCACCTGCGGGCCGACGCTGCCGAGCACCACGTCGGGGCGCTTGTCCTCACCGGAGGGGTCGAGGTCGTCCAGCATATTGTCACAGCCAGCCAGCAGAAGCAGTAGCACGGCCGCCAGTAGCAGTCTAACGAAGGACATGGCTCACCTCGAAACTCAGGACGTTGGTGATGGGGAAGTTTTCACCCCAGTCGTTTCTGGGCACGGCGTGGCTGAGGGTGCCCTTGAAGATCCAATCGCGGTCCATGGTGGACCAGGCGAGGGTGCCGGCGAGGGAGTTCTTTTCCATGCGGGTACTGGGGTCGGGGCGGCCGTCGATGCGGCCGTCACCTTCCTGCAGATGGGACACGGCGAGGGTGAAGGTCAGGGTGTCCATGGATTCGAGGAAATAGGTGTAGCCCAAAGAAAGGGTGGCCAGCTTGCGGTCGCCCAGCTTGCGCCGGGTCGGCTCGACGTAGTTGCCGTAGTCGCGGTTGACATCGCGCTCGAGGTATTTGCCGTAGGACAGCAGCAGCGTGCCGTTCCACGGATAGATGGTCTTGTCCACCAGCAGGTTGGCGTCGAGGCGATAGAAGCCGCGGCCGGTGATGTCGAAGCTGTTGCTGACGTCGTCGAAACGGGAGGTCCCGGTGGGCACGGTCAACGAGCCGCCCAGGTACACTGCCGGTTTGAGGTCGGCCCAGTTGCGTACCTTCCACACGCAGGTGACGTTGTCGAAGGTCTCGTACCAGAGATTGAGGGTGGTGTCACCCAAGCCCTGGGTGTTGGATGTCAGGCCGGTGTATTCATTGTTGTTCCACACATAGGGCAGGATCACACTGCCCTGCCAGCGTGAGCCGAGGCGGTGGGCGTAGCCCAAGTTGACACGGTACTGGTTGAGATCCGAGTCCTTGGGGTCCGGGCGGCGGTCACCCTGTGAATCCCAGAAGCCGTTGTAGTCTTCCACGTCCACGGACACGTCCACCATCGCGCGCGAAAACTTGGGCATGATCAATGACGAAGATGAGCCGCCACCACAACAGGAGGCAGCCCATGACTCCGGGGACGTGAATGAGGAACCACAGGCGATCCCGACCAGCAGGATCGCCCGGAGGCTGAAACGAAGCCCGGCCATCAGGGTGTGACAGTGAAGGTCTGATAGTCCTGAGCAACGCCAGAGCCATCAAGGGTCTTGGCCTCACCATTGACCGTCAGGCGCACCTGCAAGGTATTGGCCACACCGGCGGTGAGACCCAGCCCATCGATACGCCACTGGCCCTTGCCCTCATCGGTGCCAGCGAGCCAGCTGGCACCGCCCTCGGTGCAGATATCCACGACGATGCCGGCCACCATCAATACGTAGGCGGTACCATTATTGAAGGTCTGGCCCAGGTATACGGCTGGGAAACTCATCATGCTCTCACGTGCGGCGATGAACAGGCCAAAACTGTCCGTGCTAACCATGCCATCCTTGAAGAGATAGTAGGTGCGTGACTCGTCAGGCATGCCTATCATGCCCGGGATCAGGTCAGATACGCCTTTCAGCTTGGCCATCACGGTATCGCCCATGGTCATCATCACCTTGGGGGAAAAACTGACGGACTCGCTGCCAATTACAGCGGTCAGCTCCCAGTCACCCATGGCCACGCCGTTCATTTCCGAGGCCATGACGTAATAGACGGTGCAGAGATAATCACCCGCGATGGTCGCCGATTCGATGCAGTCCTCATCGGGCGTGGCGTGATTCATGCCGCCCACCATGTGCATCACAGGTGCAAGATCGACCGTCAGTCCCGTCGCCGGCGTATTATCGGCACGCTTGTCGATGTGCAGGGTAAAGGTGTTCTTGCCGACCTGTTCAGCCATCGCGCCGCCTGGAATGTATTCCACGCAATAGCTGTCGCTGGCCTTTTCACCGCTGTCGCAGGCTGTTGGGTCGTCATCATTATTGGAGGAGGCGCAGGCCGTCAGTCCCAGAAGCAACGGAATCAGGCTCAGTTTCAGGCAGGCCTCAGTGCGGGCCGATACAGCAGACAGACACTTCATGTTGAATCCTCGCTCGGGTTTTATGACCGGTAACGAGGTTTATCCTAGCGAGCCCCACACGGCTCGGGAATGTGACAAAGTGTCGCAGGGCCAGCAGCTGACAGTCCCCATACATTCGCGGATAATGCGAGCATGATTGCCGCAATAGATAACCGGTACGCCTCCACACAACACAATCTGCGCCGTATCGCCGGGCTGCGCACCATCAGCATCGGCATGCAGATATTGCTCATTGGCATCGGCCTGCTGTGGCTCAAGCTGCCCCTGCCGATGCTGCCGCTGGCCCTCATCCTGCTCGCCCACAGTCTCTGGAATCTGTTCACCTGGTGGCGTGCGCGCCAGCCGCGACCGGTGTCCGATGGCGAGTTCTTCTTCCAGCTGGTCACCGATGCCCTCGCCTTCAGCGCCGTTCTTTATTGCACCGGTGGCGCCACCAACCCCTTTGCCTGGTTCTATCTGCTGCCGCTAATGATCGCCGCCACCGTGCTGCCACCGGCCCATGTCTGGGGCATGGCGGGACTGACCGTGGCCTGTTATTCACTGCTGATGTTTTTTTACCTTCCCCTACAATCAACCGGTCCCATGGCGCACATGCAGCACGACGACGGCTTTTCCCGGCACGTCTTCGGTATGTGGTTCGGTTTCATGCTCAGCGCCGTGCTGGTGTCCTATTTCGTCACCAATATGGCCCGCAGCCTGCGCGAGCGCGACCGCGTGTTGGCGGAAGCGCGCGAACAGGCCCTGCGCGATGAGCGTCTGGTGGCCCTCGGCACCCTCGCCGCCGGGGCTGCGCACGAACTGGGCACCCCATTGGGCACCATCGCCCTGGTGGTCGATGACCTGTTACTGGATCTTGCCCATAAAAAGCCGACGGAAAGGGACGTCGGACTGGGAGAACAGCTGCACTTGGTTCGCGAGCAGATCGACCGCTGCAAGGACGCACTCTCGGTGATCTCCGCCTCCGCCGGCAAGCAGCGTGCCGACGAGGGACAATCGCTGCCGGTGGACAGCTACCTACGCCAACTCACAGAGCAGTGGCAGGTGGAACGGCCCGGCGTCGCCTTTACTCAGCGGCTGAAGGGCCCACAACCCGCCCCGTCCATACTGGCCGACCGCGCCCTCAATCAGGCGCTGACCAATATTCTCAACAACGCCGCCGATGTCTCTCCCGACAGCGTCGAACTGCAAGCCAGCTGGAATGCACAGACCCTGGATATCCATATCCTCGACCGCGGCCCCGGCCTCAGCGAGGCTGCCGTCTCGGCCGCCGGCAAGACTCAGTTCAGCAGCAAGGAACAGGGTCTGGGCGTCGGCCTGTTCCTCGCCCACGCCGTCATCGAGCGCCTCAGCGGCCACGTCAGCCACCGCCGGCGTGAGACCGGCGGTACCTGCACCTGCATCAACCTGCCCCTGATCGGAATCAACCCATGAGCAGCACAGCGACTGTTAGCGACAAACCGACACTCCTGCTGGTGGACGACGACCCCACCTTCTGCCGCATCCTCAGCCAGGCGCTGGAGAAGCGCGATTTCGAGGTCTACACCGCCACCGACCTGGCCGGCGGGCTGGAACTGGCCGGCGACCATAACCCGGAATACGCCATCATCGACCTGCGCATCGGCCACGAGTCCGGACTGGAGCTGGTAGAAGGACTCAAGGCCATGGACACCGACCTGCGCATGGTCATTCTCACTGGTTACGCCAGCATTGCCACCGCCGTGGAGGCCATCAAGCTCGGTGCCACCCACTACCTCACCAAACCCGCCAGCGCCGACGAAATCATCCATGCCCTGGAACGCCATGCCGGCGATCCCACCGTGCCTGTGGCGGAGAACCCCCTGTCGGTCAAACGCCTGGAATGGGAAC
>CAZTPE010000238.1:0-4357 GCA_964614545.1 uncultured Ectothiorhodospiraceae bacterium | reverse complement strand
AACTCACCACCCTCGATCAGGCATCAATCATTGAAAAGGCCCACGCCTGGGCGGAAAGGATTCAGGCCGCCGATGAACATCCGGGTGATTGAGGTTGTGGATGCAGATAGTTCACTGCCAATAAATTACCTCTCCATAAGTGTAAACAAGCCAAAGTCCGAGAAATTGTCGAGATACTTTACACTCGCATACCCCTGTATTGAGACCAAATTCCAATCTCATTCAATAAAAGCAATAAACTGCCGGGTTATACCGCAAGCTGCTATTGAAAAACTGATGATAACCAGCGACCTAAGCCTCTCCAAAGCAGTCACTCGACCTATCCTGTATACATTTTTTTAATGTACTGATGCTTCCGCTTTGTCGAAAAAACTTACAAGACCAATATCTAGAAAATTAAAAATAACTACCAATCAATCATCTATACGATTGGTATAGTGTATGCATCACTAATTATGGAAGTATCGCTGATTACCTTAATGTTCATATTAGGGGGTTGCCATGATCAAGACTATTACACTGACGATTTTAAGCTTTGTTGTCTTGCTGCTTAGTAATACAGCATACGCCATTCCGCTAAACGTGGTTGAATCCATTGACTTTGCCAACTCCAATGGAAACGGGGCCGATCTAGGAGCCCTTGATGTTGGTATCAACACTGTCTCAGGTACTGTGTTGAGAGACAGTACAGCTTCCAGTGGCTTCGGGGACTACGGAGATTTCTGGGAAGTTGATCTCTTGAGCGGTCAACAGATAACTTCAATTGATATCGTTATAAACAATCAAACTGGAAATCCGGGTTTCTTCGTCGGCGCGGCTGACAATAATGTAGGTGGGTATGGCCCATTCACTGCGCAGGCATATGCAAACCTGTACTTAGGCGACGGAACTTATTCACTGGCTGCGACTTTAGGAACATCATATCCGTTCGCAGCAGGAAGATACTACTTCGGTGCAGCCACTAACGTAGGAACAAACACAGGTTATTCCTACGAATGGCGTGTAACCGTTGAACCTGCAAGCGTACCCGAACCCGCCACCCTCGCACTTATAAGCCTGGGTTTAGCTGGAATAGGTTTCAGCCGCAAAAAAATGGACTAATTTTCCTTGGCGTGAAGGAGGAATATCTCATGAGAACTATTACACACCCCTTTATCATTGCCTCTCTACTCGCGTTTAGCTCCGCGCTGCAGGCAAGCACTGTTGACCTTACCATTACTGGATCCTGGACTGAGAGCGACTATGATGTCTCTTCCACCGGACCGACGGTAGGAGCCCTTGGTATTGCCGAAGAAAATGACGATTTGGTATTCGGTACAGCGCCTTCGAGTGGCTCTACCACCTTTACCCTCCGCATTAATACAGACAGTGCGGTATCATTTGCGACCGGTTACGCTGGGATTACCCATGACTGGTTTGGCTACTCCGACGTTACCCTGCTGGGTACCCATACGTTTGGTTCCGCCTCCTGGACAACGAGCGATATTTTAACCAATCTGGTGGGTGTGGATGGATTAATGAAAGCATTATGGACAGACACGGACATTGCTTCTGCCGACCCTTCCCGATTGTCATTCCGGATGTTCGGCGACTGGGAGGGAAATACTGCTGACATGTTCTTCGGGTCGCGAACCACGACGACCATCGGTAACCAGTTCCTGATGTGGGAGTATTATGAGGGTGAGGAGATCCGCTCTAATACATACTCTGCGGTGGCTCAAACTGTTGCCGCGCCTGAACCGGCAACATTATTGCTACTTGGGCTGGGACTGGCAGGCATCGCGTACTCAAGTAAGAAGCGCTAGGAGCCATGCAGAAAAGCCTCATCAGGGATGATGGGGATTTTTTGCGAATGCCTGGGTTATTGGCGCCACTCCAACCCTCTTTCGTTCCAGCGTCGATCACCACTTATTTCGTAACCCAAAAATACCATCATTCCGGGCGGAATGGTGTGAAGACACGGAATCCAGCGGGCTTGATCCCGCCTTTGCGGGAATGACGGTTTGCAGCCAAGTAGGTTAGACAAGGCGCAGCGTAATCCGGGGAGTAAGCATAATGCTACCCCACCCCGGATCCCACTTCGTTTCTTCCAGGCTACCCATAGCTAACCTCAAAGCTTGTTAATGGCCTTGCAGAGTCGCTTGGCCTGCTTGGGATGGCCATCGAGATAGGCATCGTGTGCAAGCTGCCAGGCCTGCCACAGGTAGCCCTCGATACCGTCGTGGTATTTGCGAGGATGGTAATTGTCCTCTCCACCGAGCGCCAGCGATGTGTACCAGCCCAGTTCACCATGGGCCACATTCAGGCGCAGGGCTAGGCACTGTTGCAGCGCGGCGCGGCGCTTTTTGTCTTTCCACTCTTTCTTGCCTTCCTCGTGTTCATGCCTGCCAAAGAACAGCACATAGGCCTCGTCCAGGGAGGTGATGTGGGTATCGAACACGGGGATGGGAAAATAGCCGACCAGGGTCTCGGTATCCACCGTGGCATGGCCATGGCCGGTAACGGCGGCGCGGATCTGGCGTTTCCAGAAACGTTTGCCCTTGGGGTCGTTCAGCGGATCACTGAGTTCGTGCGGCAGGGTGTCGGGGGTGACGAAGACGCGGCTGCTGTAGGTCTGCGGCAGGCCGCCGGCGCCGGGATAGATCAGCTCGAGGTAATAGGCCGTCCAGCCGCTCTGCGGCGCATCGACCGTGATCGGAAAAACGCCATTGCCATCCCCCAGCACCAGCTCGGAGGTCCAGGCGGCACCGATGGTGTCGCGGCGGAAGTCGCGTGCCTCAGGATTGGTGGCGCGCCACAGGCGGGCCAGCATGGGTGGCGGTGAGGCGACCACGGTCACGCCCGCCTCCGTCGTCTGCCAGTCGACCGTGGGACGCGGCAGGTCATAGAGGATACCGGCGTACCAGGTCAGCAGGCTGGCGAGGGCATCTTCCACGCTGCCGTCCGGCGTGCTGAGGGAATGGTCGGTATTGGGCACATAGCGGATGAGGTTTTCCCCCTGCAGCTGTTTGAAATAGAAGCGTGCCGAGTCCGGTGGGAAGAACTGATCGCCGCTGGAATTGAGCAGAAACTTGGGACGGTCCAGGCGCGGCAGATAGCTGTAGGGGTCGACCACCTGTAACAGGTCCTGCCCCTCGGGGGTGCGCACGCGCCGCACGATGTTGTAGTCCACATAGGGCTGCACGGCCTCGGCATAGAAACCGTAGGCGCGGTAATGGTGCTCGATGTGCGGTGTGACGTTGAGAAAGTCGATGACGCCGGGGCTGATGGCGCGCACCCTCGGGTCGACCACCGACGTCAGCCAGGTGATGGCGCCACGCTTGGAAAAGCCGACGATGACGAAATCATTGACCAGATGTTCCGCCACCATGGGCGTGACGGTCTGCACCGTATCCATGGCGCGCACCACGCTTTTCACCATCGGCAGATAAACCGGCCAGGAGAAGTCGCCGGTGTCCATGGCCTTGTCCCAGGAATAGGCGACCAATGAGTCTTCCTGCAGCGCCTCAATGGCATCGGGAAACACCAGCGGCTGGTTGGGCACCTGGGAAATGACGGCGACGATGGAATTGCTGGCCATGGCGATCTGCGCGGCGAGCTGTAATTCACCGGCATTCAGGTCGGGCAGATCACGGTTGCGCCCGCCGGCGACCATCAGCATGGCAGTATCGGTGGCCACCGTATCAGGGACAATCACCGCCAGCCAGTGGCTCCACAGCTGGCGGTCGACCTCGTCCTCGCTGCGCCAGCGTTGCGAGGTCATGGAAAAGACGTGAGCGCTGTAGCCGGCCCCCGGCAAGCTGGCAAAGTGCTCGAAGCCGTAGGCGGAATCCGCGGCGCCGACGTAGTCGTCCAGGGCAGTCTGCGGATTGTCCAGGGCCAACACCTGCCCTGCCGGCACGAGTAATACGAGAGCAAACAGCAAGCCGCAGAAGGCCCGGCCGATCAATGTTTCTCTTTGGTGCATCTCTCTCTCCTTGTCCATGATGGCTGATTGTAGTTATGGCTGGGCCAAGCCTCCCGCATCCGGGTGGCCTGGTCAAGGAGGAAATACGTTGCCATGCCTTCCCACAAAGAATACACATAGACCAAAGGGGATATGCGTGTTTCGATACAGCCGACGCCGATTTGTGGCATTATGCGCGCCTCGTTTTACCTCTCCCAGCCCACCACCCGTTGGTGAGGCTCCCCGGGTATCTCCAATCATCACGCTCCAATCGGTATCAATACAGTGCTAGCAACCGCAAATATCACCATGCAATTCGGCGCCAAGCCGCTCTTTGAAGACGTCTCCATCAAATTCGGCGACAGCAATCGTTACGGCCTGATCGGCGCCAATGGCTGTGGCAAGTCCACC
>CAZTPE010000237.1:0-4390 GCA_964614545.1 uncultured Ectothiorhodospiraceae bacterium | reverse complement strand
ACACCGTGCGCAAGGCCCGCAAGTGGCTGGAGGCGCACGACGTGCCCTTCACCTTCCACGATTTCCGCAGCGACGGGCTGGATGAGAAAAACCTGCGCGACTGGGCCGGAGCCGTGGGCTGGGAGACCCTGCTCAACCGACGCGGCACCACCTGGCGGCAGCTGCCGGAAACCCAACGTGGCGGTATCGGCGAGGTAAAGGCCATCCAATTGATGTTAGAGAACCCGACACTGATCAAGCGCCCGGTGCTGGCCACCGATGACGGCCAGACCCACGTCGGCTTCAAGCCCGCCGATTACGAAACCATTTTCCAGCGAGGATAAAGACGTGTCCGAAACATTGGAACTGGCCAAGCAACTCATCGCCCGCCGCTCCGTCACCCCGGAGGACGCCGGCTGTCAGACACTGATGATTGCACGCCTTGAAGCCATCGGCTTCAGCGTCGAACACCTGCGTTTCGGCGAGGTGGACAATTTCTGGGCACGCCGGGGAACCACCGAGCCGCTGTACGCCTTCGCCGGCCACACCGACGTCGTGCCCACTGGCCCCGAGTCAAACTGGAAATATCCGCCCTTTGAGCCCACCATCGCCGATGGCATGCTCTATGGCCGCGGCGCGGCGGACATGAAGGGCAGTCTCGCCGCCATAGTCACCGCCTGCGAGCGCTTCGTCAGCGCACATCCGGATCACACAGGCTCCATCGGCTTCCTCATCACCAGCGACGAGGAAGGTCCGGCCGTGGATGGCACGGTGAAGGTGGTCGAGTATCTGCAGGCCCGCGGCGAGAAGATGACCGGCTGCCTGGTGGGCGAGCCCTCCTCCACCGCGCGCGTGGGCGACGTGATCAAGAACGGTCGCCGCGGCTCGCTGGGCGGCAAGCTCATTGTGCATGGCGTACAGGGTCATGTGGCCTATCCGCACCTGGCGAAGAACCCCATTCACCTCGCCGCCCCGGCGCTGGCGGAACTGGCCGCCGCGCAGTGGGACGCGGGCAACGAATTCTTTCCCGCCACCACCTTCCAGATATCCAACATCAACGGCGGCACCGGCGCCACCAACGTCATTCCCGGCGAACTGGAGGTGTGGTTCAACTTCCGTTTCTCCACCGAGGTCACCGCCGAAGAACTACAGCAGCAGGTTGAGGCCGTCCTCGACAGACACGAACTCAACTATAACCTGAAATGGGAACTCTCGGGCCTGCCCTTTCTCACCCCCAGCGGTGAACTGGTGGACGCCGCCTGCAAGGCGGTACAGGCCGTGACTGGACAAAAGCCTAAACTCTCCACTGCCGGCGGCACCTCCGACGGCCGCTTCATCGCCCCCACCGGCGCCCAGGTACTGGAGCTGGGCCCGCTCAACGCCACTATTCACAAGGTGGATGAATGCGTCAGCGTAGCCGACCTCGATCTACTGTCGCAGATGTATGAACACATCTTGCGGGAATTGTTACTCAGCAGCCGGTAATGGCCGTCGCATATTCATTTCTCTGTGTACTCTGAGCCTCTGTGGTGAAAATATTTTCCCTTCTATGAGCCAGCTTCGATACAGCCTTGGTTGAGAACAATATGAATACAGAAAAGACATTACACCAGCGCAGCGAATCAAAGTGTGAGCTATGCGGCGCATGCGAAGACCTGGATGTCTACGAGGTTCCGCCCAAAACAGATGGTACTGCAGACACCTGCGTACTGATCTGTGACACCTGCCGCGAGCAGATCGAAGGCCTGAAAAAAGTGGACGCCAATTATTGGCGCTGTCTCAACGACAGCATGTGGAGCCAGCTACCCGCAGTACAAGTTATGGCTTGGCGCATGCTGACCCGTCTGCGCAGCGAGGGCTGGCCGCAGGATCTGCTCAACATGCTCTATCTGGATGACGATACCCTGGCTTGGGCGCAAGCTACGGGTGAAAGGGAAAACGATGACACCACCGTTAAGCACCTCGACAGCAATGGCGCAATATTGGACGTGGGCGACACAGTGACGCTGATCAAGGACTTGAATGTGAAGGGTGCCAACTTTACCGCCAAGCGCGGCACTGCCGTGCGGGGCATTTCGTTGGTGCCGGACAACCCTGATCACATCGAGGGCCGCATCAATGGCCAGCATATCGTCATTCTGACGAAGTTCGTCAAGAAGTCCGGCTAGGCGCCTGCCAAGAAAACACCTAAATTTTGCAAGGGTTGCGGTATCTATACCCGGGAATGCTTCAGCGACCATATCGACATATCGGCGGAAAAAGCCTGGAAACGGGATACATTGCCACCGGTCCACGGCCGTCTATACTAAGTCGTGCAGGCCGGGCTCTACCAAAGTTCGGGGCTGCGTCTGACAGACAAGGAGAAAAGACAATGGCATCGAAATCACCCTCTGCCGGAAGCAATACTCCGGCAAAAAAGACTACCGCGAGCAAGGCAGCCGCAAAAAAAGGGGCTAGTGGTCGCGACACGAAGAAGGCGCGCACGGCGACGGGCAGCAGGAAATCACAGAGCATAACCACAGAAATGCGGCATCGCATGATCGCGGAGGCCGCCTTTTTAATCAGCGAACAACGCGGTTTCCAAGGTGATACGGCGATGGATGACTGGTTACAGGCGGAGGCTGAGGTAGATGCACGACTCTTAGGTAGCGTATGAAGTAAGTAGCCGGTAGCCGTGGAAGATAACAGGATGAAGAGTGGGGATAATCTTGGCAAAGACCCAGTGTGCGGAATGCAGGTTAAGCCCGCCAACCTCGAAGGATCAAACACTGTCCCTCATCGAATGCCCGACAATCGCCGGGGCCACGGCCGCCGCGCCAGTTCATACAAAAGGTTCGCTGCCGTACCGGCAACCCGGTGAGGCGGGTAGTGGGTGGCCTGGCGGCAGCGGTGTTGTGTGGCCAGCCGAACAGCCGCCTGCTCGCCGTCGATACCGGTAGTCCGCACTGCGGCGTGGTATTCATCCTCGGCTGCCTGCCGCGCCCGGAACAGCGCCATCTGCACCCGGCTGTGCACGTTTATCGCGCCGTCACCGGTGGTTTCGACGGCAAGGAAATTGGCCTCCGGATAGCGCGCGGTCACTAGCGACTGCACGCCATCGGAGACGCCGGATGACGGCATGCAGCCGAACGGCTTGATACTCAGGGTCAGGTGCGCCTTGTGCTGGGTCACCCCCTGAATCAGCTTGGCGACCTCCATGTGGCCCTCGCCGCCACGCAGCTCGTTGGCGTAGTAATCGTGGCCGATACGGGCCAGTTCATCCATGTCGGGCAGGTGATAGCCGGCCAGACCGATATGGCGTGCGTAGCGATAAAAACAGCGCTGCAGGACGGCACGCCCCAGCCGCAGCAACAGCAATTTCTTCAACGGCGCGAACTCCCAACGCCAGCGGCCGCCGGGCTGTTCACTGCGTAACAGCATGCGTTCGCGGGTGTCGTAAGCGGCCTCCCAGAGGCTGTACAGCACCCAGCTCACCACCGCTTGCACCTCGCATTCGGCACCCTCGGCCTCAAGAAAGCGCTGCAAGCGGTAGTTGCCCTCCCCTTCGGTAGTCATGGCCCAGAACTCGCCGATAATGGCGACCTTCGGCTTGGCGGCTTGCAGGCGGTTGACCGGCACGGCCGCCAGCCGCCGCTGGCACTGGCGCAGCGCATGCCGCAGCCCGCGGCGTTTGCGTAACGCGGCGCACAACAGGCTGCGGCATTCCTCCAGTGCCGTGTCGGTGCTGCCCGCCACGACCTCATAGGGACGGATGCGGTAGCCCATGGCGTTGACCACGTCGCCGAGCATGGCGGCCTTGAGCAGTGTGATGAAAAAGCCGGTCGTTAACTCCAGGCCGGTATCGGCCTCGCTTTGTTGCAGGCTGCCGGCATTCTCGAACAGCAGCACGCGAAAGCCCTCGAAGCCGGAGTCGCGCAGCGCCTTGCGGTATTCGGTCACATACATGCCGAAACGGCAGGGTCCGCAGGCACCGGCGGTAACGAACAGGTAGTCGTTGATGATCTGCTCGCGATCCAGCCCCTCGACGTCGCGCAGGTGAATAAGGTGTTTGATCAGGTTGCCGACGGTGAAATAGGTCGGATTGCACTGGCTGCGGTTGCCGAACTCCTTGCCACACTGCAGCGCCTCACGGTCCGGGCAGGGCAAGGCCTGCAGGCGGTAACCGAGCGACGACACCGCGGCTTCGATCAAGCTGTCGTGCATGGCGGTCAGGCCGCCGAACAGCAGGGTGGTACGCCCGCGCTGAGCCTTGCTGAAGGTACGTGGATTGGGATCGTGCCACTGAGCTATCGTTTCCATAGTGCCTCCTTATTTTTCTTACCTAGATCCTGCAAGTGGTCGTGCTTGCGCAGTGCAAGATATTGATTCGTAGAGCGAATGACAACTTTGAGCGTAATCCTTATTGTGATTG
>CAZTPE010000236.1:577-4396 GCA_964614545.1 uncultured Ectothiorhodospiraceae bacterium | reverse complement strand
TGGAGTGGTTGATCGGCCGATGGTAGCAGGCCGTCCGTGGTGCACCAAGTCGCTGGCGGTCAGTGGGAAACAGTCACTGGGGTCTATTCTGCCACGCAAATGCTTGGACGGGATGGGAGTCTTTGTGGCTGCCAGTGGGCGATGGCCCAGTCCAGCTGTTCAGCGGGCGGGGCGCTGTGCAATTCCGCCGGTGGCGGGTGAGCGAGAAAGGTGAGGGCGCGGCTCAGCATTTCAGCGGGCGGGAAGTTGTCAATGGCCGGGGCGCGGGTCTGCTTGCTGAGTTTTTTGCCCTCGGTGGTGACGGCGACGGGTAGGTGCAGATAGCTGGGCCGGGGCAGGCCTAGCAGCTGTTGCAGGTGCAGTTGGGGGAAGGTGGCGTCGAGCAGGTCCGCACCGCGCACCACCTCGGTGACCTGCTGAACGGCGTCGTCCAGTGCCGTGGCAAGGTGGTAGGCGTAGAGACCGTCGGCGCGCTTGACGATGAAGTCGCCGATGTCACGGCCCAGCCGCTGGCACCGGCGGCCTTGCAGGTTATCGTCGAAGCAGAGGTCTTGCTCGTCACAGTACACGCGCAGCGCGCGCGCCTGCCGGCCCGGCGGCAAGCCGTTGCGGCAGGTGCCGGGATAGATGTGGTTCGGGCTGGCGGCACTGATCTCCCGGCGGGTGCAGCCGCAGGGATAGCTGTGGTCAGCGGCGGCCAGCTGTGTCAGCGCGGCGGCGTAGGCCTCGGAGCGCTGGCTCTGATAGAGCACCGGGCCGTCCCAGAACAGATGGTAATTTTCCAGGGTGCGCAGGATGCCTTCGCTGGCGCCGGGAACCGTTCGCGGTGGGTCAACGTCATCAATTCGTAGCAGCCATTCTCCCCCGTGTGCACGTACAGACAGAAAGCTGCCCAGTGCCGCCACCAGCGAGCCAAAATGGAGTGGACCGCTGGGGGAGGGAGCGAAACGCCCGCGGCAGGTTGCGGGGTGGCTTTTCGTGGATTGAGTGTTTGCGGAGAGATCCATTCGGCTATTTTAACCGGGAATAAGGCGTTTCACCGTAAAGGTGGCCTTTAGCTTTTCAGGGCCCGGACGATGCAGCGGGTAGAGCATTCAATCACACGGGTATCGATCAATGATCACGAGCTGGATAATCGAGGGCATCATGGAAGACGGGCGCAAGTTTCGTCCCAGTGACTGGGTGGAGCGTTTGTCGACGGCGCTGGCATCCTTTGGGCCGGACCACCGACTGCGCTACGCCGACGGCGTGCAGCCCTGCTTCATCGACGGGCAGAAGTGTCTGCGGGTGGAGGGGTCACTGGCGGAGGAAAACCCGGCGGCCTACCAGTATGTGTGTGATTTCGCCCGCAGCAACAGGCTGCGTGTCACCGAAGTGAACGACGAAGCAGAATTACCGTAGGGGGTAACAACGGACCCGTAGTAGCCGCAATGGCTGCTACGGGTTCATCTTTTTCTGACGGGAAGAGCAGAGGCAGCCGGCCTATTTGCCGAACTGCTTTTCGCGGATTTCGTTGAGGGTCTTGCAGTCGATGCACTGGGTGGCGGTGGGTCGTGCTTCGAGGCGGCGGATGCCGATCTCGACACCGCAGGACTCGCAGTAGCCGTAGTCATCGTTGTCCAGGTTGGTCAACGATTCATCAATTTTCTTGATCAGCTTGCGTTCGCGGTCGCGGGTGCGCAGCTCCATGGCGAACTCGGATTCCTGACTGGCCCGGTCGTTGGGATCCGGGAAGTTGGATGCATCGTCCTGCATGTGGTGAACGGTCTCATCCACCTTGCCCATCAACTGCTGCTTCCATCCTTCCAGAATGGCGCGAAAGTGCTCGACCTGCTTGGGGTTCATGTACTCTTCGCCCTTCTTTTCCTTGTAGGGCGTGAAGTTGGTGTAACCCAGGTCGTCCGTTGCTTTGGCCTTAGCCTTCTTTTTAACAGTCATTAGACTGTGCTCCTAATTGCAGGTGCCGAAAATCAGGGCGCATCTTATATCAGAGATGCGGCGACGACGCAAATTTGATTCCTTGCCGCCTACCCCGCGCAGAAGCCATTTTATCGACAGATAAGCCGCCCAGCTTGAATCACTATCGGGGGTGCATCTCTGTGGCCAGTTGGTTAAGCTACGTCGCTTTGCCCCCTGTTTTTTCCAAGTTAAGCGTTCCAAGAAAAGTTCCAACAGCAGTCTTGATGAAACGAGGGTTTTTGATTGATTTTACGAAGGTTAACAACATGTCTGAACTGAAAGCCCTGTTATTCGATGTGGATGGCACCCTCGCCGACACGGAAAAAGATGGTCACCGGGTGGCCTTCAACCGCGCCTTTGCCGATGCCGGCCTGGACTGGGACTGGACGCCCGAACTGTACGGCCAGCTGCTGGCGGTGACCGGTGGCAAGGAGCGTATGCGCTATTACCTGTCGGACTTCAATCGCGAGTTCAAGGCCCCCGCGGATCTGGACGAATTCATCCGCGGCCTGCACGCCGCCAAGACCGAGCACTACACCCGCATGCTGGGTGAGGGCGCCATCCCCCTGCGCCTCGGCGTTCGCCGCCTGCTGGAAGAGGCGCGCGACGCCGGTCTGCGTATGGCCGTGGTCACCACCACGACCCCGGCCAATGTGGAGGCGTTGCTGACCCACGCCATCGAGCCTGACGCCATGGACTGGTTCGAAGTCATCGCCGCTGGTGACATTGTGCCGGCGAAGAAGCCCGCGCCGGATATCTATGTCTGGGCAATGAATGAAATGAACCTGACGCCGGCAGACTGCATCGCCTTCGAGGACTCGCGCAACGGCATCCTGTCATCGTGTGGCGCCGGGCTGAAGAGCATTATTACCACCAATGACTACACCCGCGACGATGACTTCAGCGATGCGGTGATCGTGCTGGATCAGATGGGCGAACCGGACCAGCCTTTCAACGTGCTGGCCGGCGACGCTGGCGGTGCCACTCACCTTGATCTGAACCTGGTGCGCCGCCTGCACTCGGCCTGAGATGCCCGTGACCCCGCCCCACATCGCCCGCCGTATGGCGGACATCCAGCCCTTCTATGTCATGGATCTGCTGGCGCGGGCGCGGGCGTTGGAGGCACAGGGGCGCGACATCGTGCACATGGAGATCGGTGAACCGGACTTTGTCACCCCGGCGCCGATCCGCGAGGCGGCGAAACGGGCGTTAGACGCCGGTCATACTCATTACACGCCGGCGTTGGGTCTGCCTGCATTGCGCGAGGCGATCAGTGCGTTTTACCGCAGTGACTATGGCGTTGAAGTGCCGCCCGAGCGCATTATCGTCACCCCCGGCGCCTCCGGTGCGCTGCTGCTCACCTTGGGCGTGCTGGTGGACCCGGGCGATCAGGTGCTGATGGCCGACCCCGGCTACCCCTGTAACCGCCATTTCACGCGGCTGATGGAGGGGGAGGCACTGGGCGTGCCTGTGGGGCCGCAGACGGACTACCAGCTCACTGCTGATGTATTGGATGCGCACTGGGGTAAACGTGGCGTTGCGGCACTCTTGGCCTCGCCCTCCAATCCCACCGGCACCCTGGTATCGAACGACAGTCTGCGTGCCATGCAGGCGGTGGTCGAACCGCGTGGCGGTCGCCTCATCGTCGACGAGATCTATCACGGCCTTATTTACGAGGGGTATGAGGGCAACAGCCACACCGCACTGGCGATCTCCGACCAGCTGTTCGTCATCAACAGCTTCTCCAAATACTTCTGCATGACCGGTATGCGCCTGGGCTGGCTGGTGGCCCCCGAGGCCTATGTTCGCGAGATCGACAAGCTGGCGCAGAATATCTTCCTTGCGGCACCGACTGTCTCC
>CAZTPE010000236.1:0-567 GCA_964614545.1 uncultured Ectothiorhodospiraceae bacterium | reverse complement strand
AACGGTCAATATCGCATCTTGTTCGATCAGAGCGGAGACCACACCGCGCCATCCTCGACGAGCAGCGCGAGGCCTTCCGCCGGCGCCGTGATTTCCTGCTGCCGGCCCTGCGTGAGCTGGGCTTTGCTATCCCCTGCACACCGCAGGGCGCCTTTTACCTGTATGCCGACTGCTCCCGCTTCAGCGACGACAGCGCCGCCTTTGCCACTACACTGCTGGAGCAGGCCGGTGTCGCCGTCACGCCCGGCAAGGATTTTGGTACCAACGCCCCGCAGCGCCATCTGCGCTTCGCCTACACCACCGCCATGGCGGAACTGGAAAAGGGCGTCGAGCGGCTGGCAAACTACCTGTCCGCATAAGCCCCGTCACTGTGTGGGAGCGGCTTTAGCCGCGAATAGTCTCCAGGGTGTTCTTCGCGGCTAAAGCCGCTCCCACAAAAGCCAAGACTTTTCAGTCTTCGGAATACCGATATAAAAAATCTGAACTTTGCCGCGTGGCCATGCTCTTACTCTCTCGTTCACGATGACAGCACGGTGGGGATGAGAAGACATGACCAATGACCCCCTA
>CAZTPE010000235.1:0-4440 GCA_964614545.1 uncultured Ectothiorhodospiraceae bacterium | reverse complement strand
GCGCGCAGGCCGATGGCCTTGCCCAGCTCGCGGTCGCTGGTAATCACCGCCGCGCGCCAGCCGGTGTAGTGCTTGAGCAGGCAATCGCCGAGGTCGCGATAGAGGCCACGCAGCTCAGCCACTTCACCGAGGCGTTCGCCATAGGGTGGGTTGGCCACCACCAACCCGGGCTTGAAGTCCTCGCCGGGGCACGGACAGTCGGCCAGTGACACCTGGGCAAATTCGATCTGTTCCACCAGTCCGACCAGCTCGGCGTTACGCTGGGCCACCGCCACCGCGCGGCCGCTGATATCGAAACCACGGATGGGCGGGCAGCGGCTCAGTCCCGCCTCGCGACGGCGCTTGGCATCGGCGAGCAGGGCGCCCCACACCTCGGGCTCATGTTTGAGCCAGCCGAGGAAGCCCCAGTGTTCGCGCTGCAGGCCGGGGGCGATATCGGCGGCGATCAGCGCCGCCTCGATGGGCAGGGTGCCGGAGCCGCACACCGGGTCCACCAGCGCACCGCCCTGTTTGGCGATCTCCGCCCAGCCGGCACGCAGCAGGATGGCGGCGGCGAGATTTTCCTTCAGCGGCGCGGCCACGCCCTCGGCGCGGTAGCCGCGGCGGTGCAGGCTGTCGCCGGAGAGGTCGAGATTGACCACCGCGGTGTCGCGATGCAGATAGACATTGATGCGCAGATCCGGCTGCTCACGCGCCACCGAGGGCCGCTCGCCGGTGGCGACGCGGAACTGGTCGACGATGGCGTCCTTGACCTTCTGCGCGCCGAACTGGGTGTGGGCGATCTGCGAGCGTACGCTACTGAAATCCACCGCCAGGGTGCCATCGGAGGCCATGTGCTCAGCCCAGTCCACGGACTGTACGCCGTCGTAGAGGGCCTCGGGATCGGCCGCCGGGAAGCGCGCCAGCGGCAGCAGCACCCGGTTGGCCACCCGCGACCACAGGCAGACCCGCAGGGCGCTGCCGATATCGCCCTGAAAACCGGCCCCGGCGCGGGCCTCAGTGACATTGGCGGCACCGAGGGCGCGCAGCTCATCGGCAAGCAGGGCCTCCATGCCCTTGGGGGCGGTGGCGAAGAATCGGTGTTGCTGGTTCATGGGCGGGTAGTCGGTGCGGCGGGAAAGGGCATGATGATACGGCAAAGCGGATCACGGCGGCAAAATCCCGCTTGAAATTCGCCCCAATGGCGCACACCTCAGGAATCTGGCTAGGACGTTCGCTGGAGAAGAGCGCGATGGAACAAAACGGAAAAAATACCGGTGTATTTACCGAGACCCGCAAGCACTGGCCGGTGATGACCTTTTATGAACGCTTCGAGCAAGTCGTCGCCATCATCCTCAGTTTCGCCATTGCGGTGGTAGTGATCGTGGCACTGTGGGAGCTGGTGGCGCGCATCGGTGGTCTGCTGATAGCCGGGACGCTGGATCCGCTGGATCATCGGGGGTTTCAAAACATCTTCGGCATGATCATGACATTGCTTATCGCCATGGAGTTCAAGCACTCCATCATCCGCGTCATCGACCGCCACGAGAGCATCATCCAAGTAAAGACGGTACTGCTCATCGCAATGCTCGCCCTGGCACGCAAGTTCATCATCATCGATACCGCCACCATCGGAGCCGATAAGCTGGCGGCGCTGGCCGCCGTTATTCTTGCCCTGGGTGCGGTCTACTGGCTGGTGCGCGAGAGCGACCAACGCCAGCAGCTTACCCGGCAACAGGAACGAGAGCAGAAGTAGTATTCCTGATCAAGGGCACTTCTATTAATCCAGGTGCGGATGCAGTATCACCAGATCGAACGCCGCCGCCACCGCATCACGTACCAGTTGGTCCATGTCGGCATGCTCTTTCGGCGTGAGATAGAAGGCAATGTCCACGCTGTGCCGCACATAACGTGCCGGCAGGTGGTTGAGGGCCAGGCAGGCTACGTCCTCCAGCGCATTGTCGGTAAAGGCATCACCCTTCTCCGCCGCCTGACGGCGCTGAATCTCCTCGTAGACGAGGTTTTCGTAGTGGTTATAGATATTGTCGAGAATCATGCCGGCTCCTACTCCGTGCGTGTGCATCGGTATCGGCAGACGGTGGTTATTGCTTAACAGGCTGCCGAAAAGCAGCGTATTTAACAGCCTGTTAAAGCCGCTGACGCAGCTGGCGGGCATTCTCCAACATATCGCCAGAAAGCAATTCCTCCAGCCCCGCATCAGACAGGCCACTAAACGGCAGTAAGACCAGCTCGGCCAGGTCTCGATGGCCCACATCCTTCGCGTCCAATCCCTGCGCCAGCACCGCCAGGGTGGCGGCGTAATCATAGCCCGCGTCGCGGAATACCTGCTCGACGAACATCAGGCGTCCCGCCGGCCGCATGGCGCGCGGCGCAGTGGGGGCTTCCTGCAGGGTCTGCTTGTAGGCCTCGGCGAGCTGTTCCAGCACCGCATGATCGCCCAGCGGTGCCGTGGGCAAGGTGGTCTTGCTGCAGGCCGCCAGCAGGGCAGCGCAGAGGGCGATAACGGAGAGTAGACGAAGTGGTGACATGCGCGGCATCATACCGGCCCGGGCGCACAGCGTCACTCAACCACCAAACGTCCGCCCATGCAGCTCATCGACCACTATCGACAGATCACCGCCGAGCCCGGGGTCCACTACGAGGACTCACAGGCCCAGGCGGTGGCGCGGCTGCAGACTCTGGCCGACCGGCTCATCCACAGCCCTCCACCGGCACCCCGTGCCGAGGGACTGTTGGGACGCCTGTTCGCCACCCGCCCCCCACCACCGATCCCCGGCCTGTATCTGTGGGGTGGCGTCGGTCGCGGCAAGACCTGGCTGATGGACCTGTTCTTCGAGCACCTGCCCCTGCAACGAAAGCTGCGCCTGCACTTCCACCGCTTCATGCAGGAGATACAGGACGAGCTGGCCCACCTGCGTCATCAGCGCGACCCTTTGACGATCGTCGCCCGCCACTTCGCCGAGCGCACCCGGGTGCTGTGCCTGGACGAGTTCTACGTCGAGGACATCACCGACGCCATGCTGCTGCATGGTCTACTCACTGCCCTGACGAACGAGGGCATCAGTCTGGTCTTCACCTCCAACACACCGCCGCAGGAATTGTACAAAAACGGCCTGCAGCGGGAGCGCTTCCTGCCCACCATCGAGCTGATCGAGCGGCATACCCAGGTCTTCGAGCTACGCGGCGACACTGACCACCGCCTGCGCCATCTGCAAAAGGCCGACACCTGGTATACGCCGGCCGATGCCCGCAGCGAGAAACAGCTCGCCCGGCGCTTCCGCGAACTCGCCCCCTGCGAAGGCAAGCCGGACCAGCCGCTGCTCATCAATCACCGCCCAATCCCCTGCCATCTGTACGCCGACGATGTGGCGTGGTTCGACTTCTTCCCTCTTTGCCATGGCCCACGCTCCAGCCACGACTACATTGAACTTGCGCGGCGTCTTCACACCGTGTTCATCTCCGCCGTGCCGATAATGGGTGAAGAGCAGGACGACTGGGCGCACCGATTTATCGACCTGGTGGATGAATTTTACGACCGCCGGGTCAAACTGCTGGTCAGCGCCGAGGCCGAACCGGCGGCGCTGTATACCGGCCAACGCCTGACCTTTGAATTCCAGCGCACCGCCAGCCGTCTGGCCGAGATGCGCAGTACAGAATATCTGGCCCTGCCGCACCGGCCCTGACAATCCCTGACGGGCTCGACGCCACGGCCCCCATTTCAGTAGAATGCGTCCCGATGCAAAGACACCACACCACACTGACCTTTCTCATCGCCCTGTTTGCCAGCAGCCTGCCGGTTTACGCCGCATTCCCGGGCGGCAATGTCGCCTATGGCGAACGCATCTTCATGCAGGGCGTCAACCAGGTACCCGCCTGTCACAATTGCCATCGTAAGGATGCCATGGGCGATGACGCCATCGGCACCCCGCGTCTGGCCGGCCAGAACCCGGCCTACATCTACAAGCAGCTGCGTGATTTTTCCGCCAACCGGCGTATGGACAACACCATGTACGTGATGAATTCCAATGCCCGCGGCATGACCGAAACCGACTGGCGCGATGTCGCCGCCTACGTCGCCAGCCTGGACTACATGAAGGTGGGTCTGTCGGACATGCAGCGGGTCGAGGAATACGGCTTCCCCATCGGCGCCCGTTCCGCCGGTCGGCAGCTGGTGCTGAACGGTGACCCGGCACGCGATATTCCGCCCTGCTACACCTGCCACGGCTATAATGGCCGCGGCCTGCCCGACATATATCCCATGACCGGTGGCCAGCGCTATGTGTACCTGATCAACCAGTTGAAGAAGTGGCGCTCGAAGGAACGCAACAACGACCCCGACGACAAGATGGTCAACGTGGCGAAGAACCTAAGCGACACCGACATCTATAACGTCGCCACCTTTCTAACCTCCGCACCCCGCGGAGAATGCAAGGAAAGCTG
>CAZTPE010000234.1:0-4443 GCA_964614545.1 uncultured Ectothiorhodospiraceae bacterium | reverse complement strand
CATTCGAGGATGCGACGCTTGATCTCGTCGGTGATGTGGGGGATCACCTGCACCGTACCGCCGAGATAGTCACCCCGGCGCTCCTTGCGAATCACGTCCGAATAGATGCGCCCGGTGGTGTAATTATTGCGCTGGGTCATGGTGGTGTTTACGAAGCGCTCGTAATGGCCCAGGTCGAGATCGGTCTCGGCACCGTCGTCGGTGACATACACCTCACCATGCTGGAAGGGGCTCATGGTGCCCGGATCCACATTGATGTAGGGGTCCAGCTTCATCAGGGTTACTTTGAGGCCGCGTGCTTCAAGAATGGCGGCCAGCGAGGCGGAGGCGATGCCCTTGCCCAGAGAGGACACGACACCGCCTGTCACAAACACAAATTTGGTCATTGAGGGGCCGGAGATTCAGGTGGAACAGTGGATTCTGGAAGGGTCGAAAGGGTAGCAGAACGGCGTGAATTGCTCAATGGCGGCCAACCGGAAGCGTGTGCCCGAACAGCACACCACCACACTCCACCCGATAGCAAAATGTACCGACAAAACCACACGTTAAAAGGGAGAAAGGAACCCTGGTTGACCTAATTAAGTGCCTAATTTACTATCCGAACCACATAATTATATAAATAGCCAAATATTGGCAATTGACTGAGGGGAACCACTATGGAACTTTCTATTGGACTTTGGGTTGGACTATTTGCGCTGGCAGCCCTGGGCATGTTCACGGGATAAAACTGTGTTTTTTTGCCCGTAAAGGGAAATGTCACATAAAAAGGCTGGAATAATGCAATTTATTCCGGTCTTTTTGTTGCCCGTATTTTTTTGTTGTCGCCCTCACACCAGAAACCACCGTCCGCGAGGCCAGCTCTCTCCCATTCCCCCATCCTTTGTCACTCCTCGCGCCGCAGCATAGCCAGACACTCCACATGCCAGGTCTGCGGAAAGAAATCATAGGGTTGCAACCGCTCCACCCCATAACCCGCCGCACACAGGTGCTGCAGATCACGCGACAGGGTGCCGGCACTGCAGGACAGATAGGCCATGCGCCGCGGACGATAGTCCTCGCAGACCCAGTCGAGCACCGCCGGCTCCAGCCCGGTGCGCGGTGGATTCACGTACAGCAGACGTTCGCCGGGCGCTGTCGCCGCCACCCATTCACGCACCTGCGGCAGACGCTGTGCGCAGGGGCCGCGCAGCACCGGCACCCCCGGGGCGTTATGCGCCGCGCAGGCCACCGCCTCGGCACCGATCTCCACCCCCAGCACGCGTGCGCCGGCCTGCCACCAGCGCCGCAGGGTGCGGCCGCCGCCACAATAGAGATCGACGACCTGGGCATGTCTATCCGGTGCCAGAAACGCCTGCGCGGCATCGAGGGAATGAGCATAGAGTTCCGGGATCAGCTGCTGAAAGGCGCTGGGTCCGTAGCGCATGCCCGCCCCATCCTCGGAAGACGGCACGCCCCACAGCAGCCGCCAGCCGTTCTTGTGAAACAGGCGCTTACCGGCGGAGGGGAACAGTTGCAGCCAGAGTCCCTCAATGCCGGCCCGTTGCAGGGCCTGCACGGTGTCGACATCGAACCAGGCGCTGTCGGGTGGCGTCGCCGTCTTTAGCACCAGGGTAATCTGTGCACCCGCCTGCACATAGAAGGCAAGAGGGAAATGCGCCGCAGCGGGCAATACACGCAGCAGCGCGGCGAGGGATTTCCGCACCCGGACACTGTGCACCGGGCAATCGCGGATATCGATGACCTCGTCGCGGCGCATCAGACCGATACGCCATTCATCGCGCACATCCCCATCGACCGCCCACCGCGCCGTCAGCGTCACCCGATCACGATAGGCCCAGCGCCGGGATTCGCCCACCGCGTGGATCGGCGCCAGACATTCGCGCCATGGCGCCAACTCGCCGGTCAGCCAGTCGAGCTTCTGTGTTTCACTGGCCAGTGCCGACAGGGTGCGATGGGCACAGCCATTGCAGTCCATCCGGCAGCCCGCAGCCCGTGTTGCCGCAGGGTCTGGCATGTCTTTCGACTACTCTATCCGCGCCTTGCGCATCATTTCTTCGCGGTCGCGGCGCGGCTGACGTGAGCCATCCGCGGCCTCCTCCCAGACTTCCTCGCGCATGAACCGAACCACAATGGCCTTGCCGGCCACCTGCCGGCGCAGCTTGCGCAACACTTCCAGCACCTTGTCCTGCTCTGTGCGTTCGGTAACGCCATAGATGGTGATCACCAGCCGCCGCGGCTGCGCCTCACCCATCACCGCGGGACGATCCTGAAATTTCTCCTGTACGGGAAAATCATAGCGTTCGATCAACGTATCGACGATCTGCTGCACGTCGCGCCGATCCTGATCCGAGGTATCCCAGTTGGAGGAAAAGGCCAGCAGCAGCATCATGGAAATCGCAAAGGCCACCAGGGCATATTCACCCATGTGCGGCTTGATGCCGTGTTTGTAGCGCAAGTAGGCCCACACCAGAATACTGACGGGAAAGACCACATAAACGAGAATAACCAGCAACGCCTGAACCATGATGCAGTACCTTGTTAGTGCTATAAAAAGTGCTATAAAAAATGCCGTAAAAACTGCAACCGCCTGAAAAAGAATCAGCCGGAAAGACCCACCAGCAGCTCGCGCAACAGCGGCACATCGAGGCCGGCACTATCGGCATTTTCAACCGCGCGCGCCAGACGCCCCGGCGCGCTGCGACCCATGCACTTATGCTGCGGATCACCCTCGAAGGCCTCGACCATGCCTGTGATCAATGCCTCACGATCCAGCTCTTTTCCCACTAACCAGAACTGGATATCCATCACCTCGTTGGCCACGGCGCGGGCCAGCGATTCGTGTGTCGACCACAGCTCACCGACCGTGCCAGCCACTTTCAGCCCGGCGATATTGGTGGTGAGGATATAGACATTCTTGCGCACCAGTTCGAACAGCAGGGTTTCGTCATCCACCTCGCGGCAGGGGATTCCCAGTGTCGCCAAGCCCCGCTGAATCAGGGCGGCATGCGGGCCGTGCACCGGTGAAGGGATGATCACCTTGAAATCCATACCGGGCTTTTTCTCGAACCAGACCGAGATGACCGTCGGCGATTCAATACCGTGCTGCTGCCAGTCACGCGGCAACAGTTCATTCTGCAACAGGATCAAACGCTCACGCCATACCGCCGGCATGTCTTTCAGCACCGCCTGCAGGTCACCCTCGCCGACGGTAACCAACACTGCCTCGGGGGCTGCAATATCCCTGGCGGCTGCGTTCATATCCCCATTGCGCAACAGCGGAAATAATGGATTCCCGTCGCGCAACAGGCCGCGCGCGAACACACCACCCATTTCACCAACACCAATGATTATGATGGGTGTCTTCATGTTTACGTCCTCAGCTGAGTTTTATTATTCTGCTGGCTAAAGCCGGTGACTTCGGCCCACGGCAAGGCCGCCATTGTACAGGAAACGGACGCAGGCCCGGTCACTCCGTCACGGGCGTCCTCGCGTATACGAAACAGCGGGATGCCGATGACGGACTGCGCGGTAAGTCCTTCGGACAGACACCTGACATCGGCCGCCAAAGGCGAAATCTGGCTGCGGTGAAGAATTCCGCCGCCTTGCCGCTAATGCTAGTGCTCCGCCCCGATAACATTGGCTGCATCCGTCAATATTACCGGGGCGGAGTACCAGGGCATCCGCAGCAAACTATGTTGCCGTTGACGGATTTTTCAAGGACTTCCGCATGAAGCTGACAGACTCGATACCCGGGCACCGGAACGCCCATCGCCACTTTTCACCGCTGGCCCTGCTGCTGGCGTTCTGTCTGCTGCTGGGCGGGCCCCCAGCCCAGGCAACGGACAACACGGTCGAGCCCATCGACGACGTGCGCGTGCTGATCGACATCTCCGGCAGCATGAAGCGCACAGACCCGCACAACCTGCGCCGCCCTGCCCTGCGCCTGTTCACCTCCCTGCTGCCCAAGGGCGCCCACGCCGGCGTGTGGACCTTCGGCCAGTGGACCAACATGCTGGTCAAACACGGCCAGGTGGACACCCCGTGGAAGAACAATGCCCGCAAGAGCGCCGGCGAAATCAACTCACGGGGCCTGTATACCAACATCGAAGACGTGCTGCGCCGCGCCACCTGGGACTGGAAGCGTCCGGACGACGGCAGCCGCCGCAGCCTGATCCTGCTCACCGATGGCCTGGTGGATATCTCAAAGAACCCCGCCGAGAACGCCGCCTCACGCGAGCGCATTCTCAACGACGTGTTGCCCCGCCTGCAGCAGGCCGGCATCACCGTGCACACCATCGCCTTGTCCAGCGAATCCGATGCACCCCTGCTGCAACAGCTGGCCGCCGCCACCGGCGGCTGGTTCGAGACCATCGAATCCGCCGACGGCCTGGAGCGCCTGTTCCTGCGCATGTTCGAAAAGGTCAGCAAGGCCGACACCCTGCC
>CAZTPE010000233.1:0-4453 GCA_964614545.1 uncultured Ectothiorhodospiraceae bacterium | reverse complement strand
GTTTCGCCATGGCCCTGGCCCTGCGCCACCAGCCCAATGCCGAAGCCTGGTTCAGGCGCATCCCCGCCAGCCATCAAACCGACTCATCACGTAGCTGGCGGGTACGGGCCGCCATTCGCGACAAACACTGGCAAACCGTACATCACGCCATCAACGCCATGCCGGAAAAACAGCAACAGACCGACCGCTGGCACTACTGGCAGGCCCGAGCCCTGGCAGAACTGGGCCGGGAAAAAGAGGCAAAAGCGCTACTGGGCGAACTGGCCGGGCGGCGCAATTATTACGGCTTCCTGGCCGCAGATCGCCTATCACTACCCTATCCCCTGCAGGTTCAACCCTATCAGCCCAGCGCCGCGGAATTATTCGTGCTGCAGGAACAGCCGGACATCCGCCGCACCGCCGAGCTTTACAAACTGGGGCGACTTCTCGAAGCCCGCCGAGAATGGCGCATCGCCATGGGAAAGCTGGACGAAACCCGCCGCCAACAGGCCGCCAAACTGGCTCAGCTGTGGAACTGGAATGAGCAGTCCATTCTCACCATGGCCAGCACCTCTCACCGCGATGACCTGGAGCTGCGTTTCCCACTGCTGTTCAGGGAGGAAGTCCTTGCCCTGTCGGAAACCAAAGGCCTGGAAGCAGCCTGGACCTACGGCGTGATACGCCGTGAAAGCGCCTTCGTCAGCGATGCCCGTTCCTCCCGAGGGGCAACGGGGCTGATGCAGCTAATGCCAGCCACCGCCAAGCGCATCTCGCGCAGCCTGAAGGTACGCTATCGCGGCCGCAGCACACTGCTGCAGCCGGAAACCAACCTCAAGCTGGGCACCGGCTATCTGGCCAAGATGATGACGCGCTTCGACAATCAGACCGTGCTGGCCACAGCGGCCTACAATGCCGGCGCCCGGCGGGTGAAAAAATGGCTGCCGGGAGAGGCGGCCATGGACGCCGACCGCTGGATCGAAACCATCCCCTACAAGGAAACTCGTGAGTACGTTAGCAATGTCCTTGCCTACACCATTATATATGCCGACCTTCTGGGCCAGGGAGGCTCACGCCTCAACGAACGCATGCCACCTGTTCAGAACCGACCACTGAAAACCCCCTGACTTATTTCACAGCACAAAAATTACAATATAAGACAATAAACATGCCTCTAAACTAATTCTCAGCTTCCTGGTGCAGGGTGGACACCGCCCACCCTGCATATATAAGAGCATTGTATATTTTGTGGCAACACGCGCCTCAAACTGAGAATAGTTTAGAGGCATAAAAATAGATAACAAAAAAAGAGCCGCTCTACTGAGCGGCTCTCCCGGTTGTGGTTAGACAAATGAATTTTAGCATTGCCCTGCTGCCTTGAACCTGATGTCCAGGTGGCAGCCCCTGAGATACTTTAGGATTTCCAGACGAGTGGATATCACACCGTATCTACATTGTGGCCCCGAGCAGACTCTAGTTGGATCAAATGACATTTCAGGGCAACACTCAATCTTGATATTAGTCAATTATTGGGCGACTGCAAGCAATATTTTGTGATTATCATATAAGTTCTGATTATCAAAAGACATTTAGTCTTTCCCCCGGAATTTACAGGCCTTTTTGCTATATCACCCACAAATATAGATTCATCCGGATCGCGGATTTTCCAGGTTTTCATATATTCTTAACACTACTTCAAGTGTTATCGCCAAGTCACTCAATACGCAGTTTATTTCATTGCTTTCCTGTTAACAAAATTCCGCTGTGGTGCAGTCGGTCAATATGGGGAACAAGACGCGCGATTAATGGAAGTTAACGGGACAGCATTAAGTTTATTTATAACTTACAATTGCGAAACTATCTCTTCCAGCCGTTTTGGTGAAACGGGTTGCGAGGTCTTCAGCCCCTGCGCAAAAACTGAAACACGATACTCCTCCAGCATCCAGCGCAATTGAATCAGAACAGGATGTGTTTTTTCCTTGCGTTCCAGCTTTTTCTGATAAAGAACGAGAAATGGCTTTAACTTTGCCATCCGTTCTTTGTCAGCCGCCGGTGTCTGCTGCAATTTTTCAATACGCTGCTCCACCGCACGCAGAAAGCGCGGCAGATGTTGCAACCATTCGAAGGATGTGTCGATCAGAAAGCCGGGATAAATCAATGCCGCGAGCTGTTGTTGAATGTCCTTCACCGCATCCATGGCCTGAATGGGCAGCTGACCGCGCAGCCGCTTTTGCACCATGTGATGACGGGCAATAATGTCGCGGACCAGTTGCCCCAACGTGTTTGCCACGGCCATCAGTTCGGATTGCCGGGCTTCGACAAGGGCCTCGAAATCCGACTGGCTGCGTACCCCGTGACCGTCGGGAAAGAAGCAGCGGTCAATGATCAGCGCCTGCAGGTCGTCTTTCAGTGCATCGCAATGGTCGACGCCCACGTATTGCAGACAGAGCGTGTCGATGCCCGGCAGGTTACGGCGCAGGTATTTGCAGGGTTTGGGCAGGGTCAGGGCCACCAGCGCGCGCAGGCCGGCACGGTGAGACGCGGCGGCACGCACCTCGGCATCGAAAAGCTGGATGGCCAAGCTGCCGTCGGCCTGCACGGCCAGCGCAGGAAAGGCGCGAAAACGACTGCCGGCACGCTCGATTTCGACGAATTCCGGCAGATCACCGAAGTCCCAGCGGGTAATATCACTGCGCTCCCAGTGGTGCTTGTCCAGTGTTTGCGCGAAATCATCGCTGGCGTTCTCACCGAACTGTGTTTGCAACGCAGCCAGATCACGACCGTGGCCGATGCACTTGCCACCCGCGTCGATAACCTCGTAGCGCATGCACAGGTGGTCGGGCAGCGCCGCCGTAGGCCAGGCGTCTGCCGACACATCGACGCCGTGGTGCCGCTTCAACAGTCCTGCGAGGACATCCAGCAGACTGCCCTCGGGCGGCACCTCAGACAGCCGGCGCACCAGCGACCGGGCCGTATCCGGCACCGGCACCAGCGCCTTGCGGATCGGCTTGGGCAGGCCCTTCAGCAATGCGGTGACACGTTCCATCAGCAGCCCCGGCACCAACCACTCGAAAGACTCTGGATCAAGCTGATTGAGTGCCCCCAGGGGCACCAGCGCACTGACGCCATCGTCCTCGCCACCCGGATTGAAGCCATAGCGCAGGTGCAGGCGCACGCCACTCACCAGCATCTCGCCCGGATAATCGCTGTCGCCGAGGCCGGCGCGCTCCGGATGGATAACCAGCTCACGCGGCAGCTTGAGCAGATCCGGCTCAGCGGCCTCGGCCTGTTTGCGCCACTTCTCAAACAGCGGACCGCTGTGGATGTGTGCGGGCAGGCGTTGATCGAAGAAAGCAAACAGCTGCGCCTCGTCGGCCAGCACGTCACGCCGACGGCCACGTGCCTCGATATCCTCCGCCTCGTGGATCAGCGCCTGGTTATGGTGCATAAACTCAGGCTCATCGCCCTTCTGTCCACGACGAGTGGTGGGTCGATAGTTGCCGGCGATTAATGCCTCGCGGATGAAAATCTCACGCGCCACCGGGGTGTCGATGGGGCCGAAATGCACCCGCTTTCCCGACTGAATCAGCAACCCGTAAAGGGTGACCGTTTCCAGCGCCGTGACCTGTGAACGCCGCACGTCCCAGCGTGGCTCCGTGTAGCTGCGTTTGACCAGATGCCTGGCCTGCGGCTCGATCCAATCCGGTTCGATACGGGCAATGCCGCGCGCATAGAGCCGACTGGTCTCGACGACCTCCGCCGCCATCATCCACTTGGGGCGTTTCTTCGCCACCGCCGAGCCGGGAAAGAGATAGAACAGCGAATTGCGCGCACCCTGATATTTCTGCGGGCCTTTGCGCGGCCGAGAGGTACGGCCCTTGACTGCGGCGGGCTTGCTGTCTTCCTCCTCCAGCCGATTACCGAGATTGCCCAGCAGGCCGGTGAGCAGAGAACGGTGCAAAACCGCATAATCAGCGGGTTCGCTGTTAATACTCAGCCCCATATCCCGGGCCTGCGTCTTCAGCTGCTGCCAGGTCTCACGCCACTCGCGCATGCGCATGAAGGCGAGGAAGGATTTGCGGCAATATTTGCGCAGCTGGCTGTTGGACAGGTGTCTGCGCTGCTCCTCGAAGTGCTGCCACAGATTGAGCAGGCTGACAAAATCCGAATGCTCATCGGCGAAGCGCCGGTGCTGTTCGTCGGCCTGCTGCTGTTTGTCCTGCGGGCGCTCACGCGGATCCTGAATGCTCAGCGCACTGGCGATCACCAGCACCTCACTCAGGCAGCCCTGCTGCCCCGCCTCAAGAATCATGCGGCCAATGCGCGGATCCAACGGCAGGCGCGCCAGCTGCCGGCCCAGAGGCGTGAGCTGGTTGTGTTCGTCCAGCGCACTCAGTTCATGCAGCAGGCGATAGCCGTCGTGGATGAAACGCCGATCCGGCGGGTCGATGAAGGGGAACTCTTCCGGGTTGCCCAG
>CAZTPE010000232.1:0-4457 GCA_964614545.1 uncultured Ectothiorhodospiraceae bacterium | reverse complement strand
TCTCATTCATGAACATCCCTGATATCTCTTGTCGCGAGAGGGAGATAGACTTGCCTTCTTCAAAGGCTGGTAAGGAAACAAGCTCCATTGCATAACAGTAACAGCAGAATACGGCCCATCCTGGGGCTGTGTGGATTTCTCTTGTGCGCCACCCAGGTGTGGGCCGCTCCTCTCGATGATGCACAGACCGCCTACAAAAACGGCCAGTACGCACAGGCCATCGATCTCTGGCGGGAGCTTGCCCGGCAGGGCGATGCCCGTGCGCAGACACGCTTGGGCGACATGTGGCGCAAGGGGCATGGTGTTGCGCGTGACTACGTAGAGGCCGCACAGTGGTTCCGGCGCGCCGCCAAGCAGGGCGACGCCGAGGCGCAGTACCTGCTGGGTTCCCTGTACCGTGCCGGCCGGGGCGTGACGAAGGATACCAAGCAGGCCGTGCACTGGCATGGTGAGTCTGCCCGGCAAGGTTATGCCAAGGCCCAGTACAGCTACGGCCAGATGCTGGAGCATGGCCGTGGCGTAACGCGGGATCTCGATGCCGCCCGGGAATGGTACCAGCGCGCGGCGGCGCAGAAGCATCGGCGTGCCGGGGAGCGTTTGCAGGCATTGGCCAGCGGTGAAGCCATCGCTGACACGGCTCCCGGTAAATCGCAGGACCCCGGTGAAAGCTTGCGCATCGCCGCGCGGGGTGGTGACACCATGAAGGTGAGGCGACTGCTGGCCCGTGGCGTCGATCCCAACCACGCTGCCGATCCGCAGGGCAACACCCCTCTGATGCAGGCCGCATCCCACAATCATTCCGAGGTAACACAGATGCTGTTACGTGCCGGAGCCATGCCCGACACCGTCAATCAGCGGGGGGAAACGGCCCTCTGGTTGGCCGCTGATGCCGGTGCCACGGTGGCGCTGGATGTCTTGCTCAAGGCCGGTGCGGCACTGGCGTCGCACGACCGTCTGGGCCGCACACCGTTGATGGCCACGGTCCGCAAGTCTCGGGCGAAGGCGGCTGCGCGTCTGCTCAAGGCAGGGGCGAATCTCGACGGGCGTGACAAGCGCGGTGAGTCGCCGCTGGCCCATGCGGTAAAACGCAGTGATGCCGACCTCGTGGGGCTGTTGTTGCAGGGCGGGGCCAAGCCCGATGGCCGTGATGCCGACAATACGCCGCTGCTGATGCTCACCGTTCGGGCGCGGCAGCCGGCACTGCTCCAGGCCCTGCTCAAGGCGGGCGCCGCGCCGAATGCCGCCAGCGATGATGGCCGCACGGCGCTGATGTGGGCTGCAACCGAGGGATTCGAGCCTGGTATCTCGGCGCTGCTCAAACGGGGTGCGTCAGCGAAACAAGCAGACCGGCGTGGCTGGACCGCCCTCATGCTCGCCACCCAAAAAGGCCATGAGGGCGTGGTGAGGCAACTGTTACAGGCTGGCACTGATCTGGATGCCCGCAATGAATATGGTGACACGGCCCTGATGATCGCCGCCGACCAGGCACAGCACGGCATCTTGGCACGTCTGCTCAAGGCCGGCGCGAATCCCAATCTCAGTAACAAGCAGGGCTGGACGGCACTGATGTTTACCGTGGCCAAGGGACAGCTGGGCAGCGCGAAACGACTCGTGGCTGCGGGTGCTTCGATAAACGCCCGTAGCCGGATGGACGAAACAGCCCTCATGTTTGCTGCTGAGCAGGGATACATGAAGACGGCAAAATACCTACTGGCGCACAAGGCCCGCGTCAATCAAAGCAACCGTGCCGGGCAGACTGCATTGAGCCTGGCCCAGATCAACGGGCATCAGGCCGTGGCCGCCGTCCTGCTGGCGGCGGGCGCGAAACCTGTTTTGGTATCCAAAGCACCCAAGTTTCAGTCATCGAAAAAAGGCAAGGCCGGGAAAAAGACAGAAGCTAAGCGTTACGCCGGCTGGAGCGAACTCATGATCGCCGCCTGGGAAGGGCGGGTTGCGGTGGTACGCAGTCTGCTGAAAAAAAGCCGTGATCCGAATCAGACCGGCCCCGGTGGCACAACGCCCCTGATGCTTGCCGCACAGCAGGGCCACGCCGGCATCCTGCAAATCCTGTTAGATAATGGCGCACGGCCCGACGCCAGAGACGGGGAGGGTGTCACCGCACTCATGTTTGTGGCACGCAACGGCCACCCGGCAAGTCTGACGGTATTGATCAAGGGTGGAGCCAATCCTGAACTGCGCGACAAACGTGGCCGCGATGCCCTGATGCTGGCCATCCGCGCCGACCAGGTTGCCGCTGCCCAAAGCCTGTTAGACCACGGTGCCGGAATCAGCGCAAGGACAAAGGCGGGAAAAACGGCACTCAGTCTCGCCATTGAACGCGGCTATCAACCACTGGCCATCCGCCTCATCCAGCAGCACAGAGTGCAAAGAGTGTCACTGGCATGGCAGGACGAAGCCGGCCACGGTCTGCTATGGCTGGCGGCTCGATACGGCCAGACGAAGATTGCACAGATATTGTTAGAACGTGGTGTTCCTGCCGCCCACGAAAGCCCGGAAACCCCCCTCATGGCCGCCATCCGCTACGGCCACGAGCAGACCGTACGCCTGCTGCTCACCAACGGTGCCGATGTCAATGCCAGCAGCGCCCATGGGAATACACCTCTGCACGTCGCTGCGGATGCCGGCCATATCGAAGTTGCGCGCCTGTTACTCGAACAGGGGGCTGAAGTGGATGCGGAGAACGACCTGCGCAACACACCACTGATGGCCGCCGTGAGGGCCGGCCATGAGAACATGGTGCGTCTGCTGTTGGACAGTGGGGCGGACCCGGATCTGAAGAACAAACAAAGAGAAACGCCGCGTGGCATCGCTATGGATAGCAGCGCCAAAGAGGGTATTGCAAAAACCATCGAGTCGTTCGATGGCAAGAAAAAGGGCCTGTTTGGCTTGTTTTGAGATGTTGGGAAAGAAGTTTCCAGAAGCCCAAGGGAATAAGTAAAGTGCGCATAACTGCAAAATTTATTTTCTATCTCCAAGATAACCTATAAACAAATGAAACTTCTATCAATAAAAGAAAACCAGTTTGCGCAATGGAAAGAAATGCGAGAAGGGGTTTATAGCTCCCTCGACGATGAATTCCATGAATTGGAAATGAAGAAAATATTCTTGAGTGATGAGTGGTTCTGCTATTTTCTGATAAGTGAAAATAATCAGGTACTTGGCTTGGCTGAGTTGTCGTCAAGAAATGTTGTTGATGGCTGTTTAAGTACCCCTGTGGCCTATATTGAAGGTTTGTATATAAAAAAAGAATATCGTGGCATAGGGCTTGGAAGAGAGGCAATTGGAGCCATAAAAGACTGGTGTAAAGAGAAAGGGTTTACAGAGTTAGGTATGGATACCGAGTTGGCGAATCTAAAGGCACAAGAATTTTTCAAAGCAGTTGGGTTTCATGAAACTTATCGGATAGTACAGTTTCGCACCAGGATCGAATCCGCATAGAACATGAACAGTCCGTCTGTTTACAGTGGGGATGCTTCTTGCCAACCATGAAAGCATGATGGTCTCCTCTCTTGATGTCATGCTGTACCAAACTTTGTATCAACTTTAATGCCCATGTCCCGTAGCATGCCGGTGGGCAGGATGCCGCCGGCGCTGACGATGATGGCGTCATTCTCAATTTCGATTTTTTTCCCTTCCTGATCGAGCATCACTGATCTCTTGGTAATTTCCTTGGTGTTGGATTTTAGTAACACGGTGAGATTGCCTGCCGCTTCGGCGGCTTCCACTTTCTGGCGATTCTTTTCCTTGGCACGGGAGAAGGCGCCGCTTCGGTAGGAGATGGTGACGGTGGTGCCGGGCTCTTCGGCGATGCTGGTGGCGGCTTCCAGGGCGCTGTCGCCGCCGCCCACGACGAGTACGTGCTTGTCCCGGTATTGCTCCGGGTCAACGAGACGGTAGACCACCTTGGGCAGTTCTTCGCCCGGCACGTCCAGTTTGCGCGGCGTGCCACGGCGGCCGATGGCGAGCAGGACGTTGCTGGTGCGGTAGCTTGCTTTGTTGGTTTTGACATCAAAGCCACCCTCGAAGGGGGTGATGGATTCCATGCGCTCGTTGCAGTTCACCTGCAGGCCCGTGTCCTGCACCACTTTTTCCCAAAATGCCATCAATTCTTCTTTTGTGGTTTCACGAAACCTGACCTTGCCGACGATGGCCAGCTCTGCGGGCTGGGTCATAACGATTTTTCCGCGCGGGTAGTGGGATACGGTGCCGCCAAAGGTTTCCTGTTCGATGGTGACGAAGCGCAGCTTGTTTTTCAGCGCCGACAGCGAGGCGGAGAAGCCGGCGGGGCCGGCACCGATGATGACCACGTCCAGTTGGTCTTTGTCATCGGTGCGTGGTCTTTTGCAGATGGCTTCCATGGCCTGCCGTCCCTGTTCCACGGCGTTGCGAATCAGGCCCATGCCGCCCAGTTCGCCAGCGATGAAGATGCCGGGCAC
>CAZTPE010000231.1:0-4473 GCA_964614545.1 uncultured Ectothiorhodospiraceae bacterium | reverse complement strand
CCAACTGGTCGTAGTCCTTGCGGATGTCTTCGGGGAAGCGCGAATAGGGCGCGGCGAGGCGCACGATGCGTACCGCGGCGTCGTCCAGCACCTTGTGGCCGGAGGACTTACGGATCTGGATATCCTGCACCGAGCCGTCGGCATTGATGGTCACCGCCAGGCGCAGGTGACCGGAGAGCTTGGCGCGCTTGGCTTCGTCGGGAAAATTGAGGTTACCGATGCGCTCTACCTTGGCACGCCAGGCCTCTTCGTAGCTGGCGAAACGGTATTCCTTGGTGCGCGAGGAGATGTACTTCTTTTTTGGCCGATGGGAGAACACCTTGCGGCTCTGGTCGATCTCCGCCGACAGGCGGGCGATTTCCTTGCTGCGTGACATCAGCTGCGCGGTGCTGAGCGTCTTTTCCTGCAGCTGCGGGGTATTGATGCCCGCGGACAGGGTGCGCTCGGAGGCGTCGGCGGTAAGCAGCTCGCGGCGCTGTTGCTCAGGTGCCGAGGGCATCTGCGTCTGCGGCACGAATTCGCGCACCTCGCCGGCCTTGCCGGTAGGCACTACCGGGGCGACGGGGGTGGAGGGTCGCACCCGCTCCTCGCTGTTGCCGCCACCCTCCTGATTGGCCTGGGCGAGGAAGTCGGCGTCTTCCGGCTCTTCATCGGCGCGGCTCTGCACCAGGGTGACCTCGAGGCCCGGCAGTTTTTCCGGTGGCTTGGTGCGGTCTTCGCCGCTGAAACTGATGCCAAGGATAATCAGTCCGTGCAGAATCAGGGCGAGCACCACCGTCAGACTCAGGCGGTCTGTACTGGTGACTTGCGGACGGGTTGCGCGGAGGGTTGCCATGACTACTTCCTAATCCATTGAGGCGGACGGGCTGCTATTCAACCGCGCCAGCACACCGCGGGTCAATACACCACTGACGATACCCAGCACCGCCGCCAGCGTCATCAGCGGCGGAAACAGGTGCAGCAGCGCCGGATGCGGGATGAACAGGGTATAGGCGGCCCAAAACTGCCCCGTCATGTGCGCCAGGGCGGCAAGCAGGCCGAAGCCCAGCGGTCCCAGTGCCCAGCCCGGCACGGCGCGTGATACGGCCCAGCCCAGCCCCAGTGCGGCGACACTGGCCAGCGCGCCGCTGAAGGAAAGAAAGAAGGTGGGCGAGAGAAAGGTACCCAGCAGCACACTGCCGATCAGTACCCGCAGCAGTGCCACCCACACCGCCATGCGCCAGCCGTAGCGGCACAGCACGATCAGTGTAACCACATTCGCCAGCCCGGGTTTCACCCCCGGCAGGGGGCTGGGCAGGGCACTCTCGGCGATGTGGATGGTGATCGCCAGGGCGGTGAACCAGGCGATGAGGTGGTCGTCGCGGGTGGTTTGAATGGTTTGGGTCATCAGGCTTGAGGCCCGAGGCTGGAGGCTGGAGGGGTGCGCTTTGCGAGCATGGGAAAAACATCCACCCTTGCAGCCTCCCGCCTCAAGACCGTAGGGTGGGCACCGTCCACCGATAGCTTTTTCTGACCGCTCTTGGTGGGCAATGCCCACCCTACTGTAACTGCAGGTTTGAGGCAGCAGGCTTGGGGGGGGGGATTCATGGGATTGGACGAAATATCCGGCCCTGCAGCCTCAAGTCTCAAGCCTGCCACCTCAAAAATTGATACTGTCAAAACGCGGATCATCGGCCATGATCTGCACACTGACGCGGTTGGGCAGGCAGGCGGCCACATCGCCACCCTCGCTGAGCCAGCCCGTGTGGATGCATTGGCGGTTCAGGCAGGGGGAATCGGTGAAGCGTACCTGACCGTTGCCGATTTCGAGGTGGCTGACGCCCAGCACGCCCGGTACGTCGAGGTGCTGGACGTGGAACAGGTCGAGGCGCGCCCAGGGTTTGCCGTCCACCCACACACGCGCCTCCAACCCCTGGCCGCTGCCGTGCCAGTAGGCGGCGTAGAGGCCGGGCACCAGCAACAGGGCGGCGCCAAGCACCAGCCAGTCGCCTTTTGTCAGCCAAGAGTTCAGCCAGCTGCCCATTTACAGCGGCTCACTGAAACGGACTTCCGGCTTGGGCTCGACGTCGAAATAGATGCGCTCGCGCAGCGACGGCGTCATCTGCACGCGGCCTTCAGTGTCCACCAGCATTACGCCGGTGACGCCCAGGGCGCGCGCGACCGGCAGCCAGTCGGCGGAATCCGGCCCGGCCACGGTGAGGGCGGTGGCGGCGGCATCGGCCACGTCGGCCCGAGGGGCGAACACGGTCACCGAGCTGAGCCCCTCGGCGGGGTAGCCGTTGCGCGGGTCGATGATGTGCTGGTAGCGTTTGCCGTCATAGTCGAAATAGCGTTCGTAATCGCCGGAAGTGAAGACACTTTCGTCGCCTTCGACGTCCACCGAGGCGAGCATGCCGGGCTGGCGCGGGTGGCGGATACCGATGCGCCAGGGACGTTCGCCGTGACGGCCGATGGCGCGCAGATCGCCGCCGGCGTTGACAATGGCGTTGGCGATACCCAGTTCGCGCAATTGTTCGATGGCCCGGTCGATGGCGTAGCCTTTGGCGAAGGCACCGAAGTCGAGGCGCACCGCCGGGTTGCGGCTGCGCAGCTGGATGCCATCCAGCTGCAGATCGGACATCTGCGGATTCTTCTCCAACAGGGCGCGGATGGCCTCGGGTGCCGGTGGCGGGCCCTTGGGGGCCTCATCACTGGCGAAGCCCCACAGCTTGATGAGCTGGCCGATGGCGGGATTGAACAGGCCGCCGCTGGCCTCGGACAGTTCGCTGCTACGCCGGATCAGGGGTACGATGGAGGGTGGGCAGCTGAAGAATTCGCCCGTCGGCAGCAGTTGGTTGACGCGTCCCAGTGGGCCACGATGCCAGGCATGCCAAGCGTTGTGCATGTACTCGAAATCACGCCCCAGAGTGGCCACCGCCTGACGGCCACGGGCCTCGTCCACGTTCCACAGGGTGACGTCCACCAGGGTGCCGAAGGTGAGCAGCTGTTCCTGATAGACCGGTGGACGCGGGGTGCAGGCGGTGAGCAGGGTGACAACCAGCAGGGCCGCGAGGGGCAGGCTGCGTTTCATAGGAGTGCTTTGCTTGCAAGACGCGCAGCGATCACATCCATCAGGTCGCCGGCGATGTCCAGGCCGTAGAGGGCATCCAGCTCGCGGATGCAGGTGGGGCTGGTGACGTTGACCTCGGTGAGGTAGTCGCCAATCACGTCCAGGCCGACAAACAGCAAGCCCATCTCGCGCAGGCGCGGCGCTACTTGGGCGCAGATCCAGCGGTCGCGCTCGGAGAGTTCCACGCCCACGCCGCGCCCGCCCACCGCCAGATTGCCGCGGTTCTCGCCCTCGGCGGGCACCCGCGCCAGGGCGTAGGGCACGGGTTCGCCGTCGACCAGCAGGATGCGCTTGTCGCCGTCGCGGATCTCGGGGATGAAGCGCTGCGCCATGGCCAGGCGGCGGCTGTGGTCGGTGAGGGTCTCGAGGATGACGTTGGTGTTGGGGTCGCCTGCGCGCACACGGAAGATGGAGGCGCCGCCCATGGCATCCAGGGGCTTGAGGATGATGTCGCCCTGCTCGGCCAGGAAGCCGCGCAGGCGGCCCTGGTCGCGGCTCACCAGACTGGGCGCGCAGCACTGCGGGAACCAGGCGGTGGCGAGCTTTTCGTTGGCCTCGCGCAGGGCCTGGGGGCGATTGACCACCAGACAGCCCTCGGCCTCGACCAGGCTCAGCAGGTGGGTGGTGTAGAGATATTCGGTGTCGAAGGGCGGATCCTGGCGCATCAGCACCACGTCCAGCTCCGCCAGCGGGGTCTCTTCGGCCTCACCGAGGCTGAACCAGTCGGCGGGATCGTCGCGCACCGTCAGCAGCCGGTGGCGGGCGTGGCTGCGGCCGTCGCGTAGCCAAAGGTCGGCCGGCTCCATATAGTGCAGTGACCAGCCGCGCGCCTGCGCCGCCAGCAGCATGGCGAAGCTGCTGTCCTTTTTGCTCTTGATGGAATCGATGGGGTCCATCACAACGCCGAGTCTGGTCATGGCGGTCAGAGGTTCCTGGGTAACTGGATTTGGATATATTTTGAAAACGCGTATGATTCGCGCTCGGTGTTTGGTGTAATAAAGATATTCAGGGGCCTTTAAGTATCCCGTCCCCCGGCCGATAGTGAGCACGGATGGCCGGTTAAAGGGCTAAGCTATTGAGTGACAGGCATTTATGGATTGTACTTGAATAATGTGATAAATACACAGGGCGGTGCTGTTGATCCAACAGCCCTGTTTGCGGCGCCAGTCTTTGTCTTTATAGCTGTCCACCTGAAAATAGTGCCTAGAATGACACCTGAATCCATGACTTCAGGGCGGATGCAGAGTGCAAGATATTGATTCCACAGCGGGATCAAAAAATCTTAGCTTCACCTATAGTTAAGCGGGCATTTTTTGAACCGCTATGGGATCGATAATTGCCGCGACGCCTGTGGGGGCGAGGAC
>CAZTPE010000230.1:0-4495 GCA_964614545.1 uncultured Ectothiorhodospiraceae bacterium | reverse complement strand
CGCCGCCGCGGTAGTCGCGAACACCGTATTTCTGCTGATAGGTGTAGTCGGCGTGGCCGGGGCGGAAGCGGTCGAGGATGTTGCCGTAATCCTTGGAGCGCTGATCCGTGTTGTGAATAATCAGGGCGATGGGCGTGCCGGTGGTCTTGCCCTCGAACACGCCGGAGAGAATCTGCACCTCATCGGCCTCGCGGCGCTGGGTGGTATGGCGCGAGGTGCCGGGCTTGCGCCGGTCCAGGTCGCCCTGCAGATCGGCCTCGCTCAGGGCCAGTCCGGGCGGGCAGCCGTCGACAATGCAGCCGATGGCCGGGCCGTGACTTTCGCCAAACGAGGTGACGGTAAATAGCTTGCCAAATGTATTTCCAGACATGGGGCGCAATTGTAGCGGGTTAGGCCCGGGACAGGAAACGGCTGGGTTGCGATTCTGTCAGCGTTTCTCCGCCGCGGCCTTACGCTTGTTCCACTCGGCTCGTGCCTTGATACGTTCGGCGATACTCATGCCGGTGTAGTCCGGTTCTTCGAGCCCCGGCTTTGGGCTCGCCTTATGGGTAGGTTTCTCATGCTTTGCAATCGGTTTTTGCGGTTCTGCAATCGGCTGCAGGCTTGGGATCGGATTGATCACCGGAATCAGTTCGTGATCCTGCGCTGACGGGGTCTCCTGTGCCGACTCTGATTCGGGTTCGTGTTTTGCTGCCGCTTCACGCGCCTCCCGCTCGGCCACTTGCTGCACTCGCAGGTCACCGATGGCACTGCGGAAGCGCCGCACCGGTGCACCGCCCTCACCGCCTACATTGTTGTCCAGCAATGTCTGGGTCTCGTCACCATCGGACGCCGTCTGCGCGGGATGTAACAGTGCCTCCTCAGCGGCCTTGTTCAGAACGATAATGGCAATACGGCGATTGACGGGGCTGCGTGGATCTTCCTTGTCGAAGGGCACGATGGAAGCCAGCCCCACCACCTTGGCGATCTTGTCGACATCGTAGCCGCCGGCAATCAGTTCACGCCGCGAGGCATTGGCACGATCCGCCGACAGCTCCCAGTTGGAATAGCCCTTGCGGCTGACAAACTTCGTCGCATCGGTATGCCCGGTCAGGCTCAGTTTGTTGGGCACCTTGTTGATGACCTTGGCGATCTCGCGCAGGATGGTGCGCGAATAGGGCTTCAGGGTGGCCCCACCACTGTCGAACATGGGGCGGCCTTCCTTGTCGACAATCTGGATACGCAGGCCTTCGGGGGTGATATCCAGCAACAGCTGATCCTTGAAGGGCTTGAGAGCTTCGCTGTTCTCGATGGCCATCTTGAGTTCCTGCATCAGCGATTCCAGCTGTTTTCTTTCAGCTTCGATCACCTCTCGAATCTCATCCACGGTGGGTTCACGGGCATCCTGCTTGGAGTCATCGCCCTGGGAGATCTTTTGCCCCCCGCCCATGTCGACAATGTCCTCGCTGGTACCGCTACCATCGGCAAACCCTTGAGTTGGGGGACTAAAGTACTCCGACAGACCGGCCTGCTCTTCTTTGGTGGTGGAAGCAATCAACCACAGCAACAAGAAGAACGCCATCATGGCCACCGCAAAATCGGCAAACGCCACCTTCCAGGCGCCGCCATGATGACCATGACCGCCCTTCTTGATCTTTTTGACGATGATCGTCTGGTTTTCCATGGGGTCAGCTCGTCTTGGCCGGTGCTAGGAGCCTGTCGGACTTAGGAAATCGTCGCGAGGGAAAGCCATTTTGAGTCCATTTTTTTGATCGTTTGAGGCGAATATTGGACATATTCAACGAAAAGGATCGAAACAATGGGCCAAAATGGGTTTTCCGCAGTAGATTCATCCTAAGTCCGACAGGCTCCTAGGTGCTTATTCCGTTTTACCCTTGACAAAGTCCTCCAGTTCCTGGAAGCCCGGGCGGTGATGGGAATACAGAGTTTTGCGGCCAAACTCCACGGCAATCTGCGGCGCATAACCATTTAGGCTCGCTAACAGGCAGACTTTGATGCACTCGAAGGCCTTGGATTCATCTTCATTGATCGCCGTGAGGGAACTCGCCATGGGGCCGACAAAGCCATAGGCAAACAGGATACCGAGAAAGGTACCCACCAGGGCTGCGGCCACATGGGCGCCCAGTTCCTCCACCGGGCCACCGATAGAGGCCATGGTGATAACGATACCCAGTACCGCCGCAACGATACCGAAACCCGGTAAGGCATCAGAGACTGCGGTAATGGCTGAGGGAACTTTCTCCGCCTCGTGGTGATGGGTTTCCAGTTCCACATCCATAAGATTTTCGAGTTCGAAGGGGTTCATGTTGCCGCCCACCATCAGGCGCAGGTAATCGGCGATGAATTCCATCACATGATGATTCTTCAGAATGGCCGGATATTTCTTGAAAATCTCACTGTTCTCCGGCTCGTCGATATCCGCCTCCAGGGCCATCAGCCCCTCCTTGCGCGCCTTGGAGAACAGATCAAACATCAGTCCCAGCAGTTCCATGTAGGTCTTCTTGCTATGCTTGGAGCCCGCCAGCATTTTGCCGATGGCGGCAAAGGTACCCTTAATCACCGTCCCTGGATTCGCAACCACGAAGGCACCAAAGGCCGCGCCACAGATGATCAACACCTCAAAGGGCTGCCACAACGCCGCCAGATTGCCGTGGGACAGCACAAAACCACCCGCCACGCAGCCCAGTACGATGATGAAACCCACGATCAACTTCATATATGCACCCGCACACTCGGTTCTTTGAATCGCATAGACTATCGGCAGGCCGAACATGACCTTGAGGCTCGGGCAGGGCGGAAAAACCAATGGAAATCCTGGAGATAAAATTCCCCCCAGACGATTGCGCAAAGAGCCAATCTGGTTTAACCTTGCGCGCTCTTTTACGGCCAGCCTATGGCAGCCTATTGAGAGATCCCGGAGAAGTGTCCGAGTGGCTGAAGGAGCACGCCTGGAAAGTGTGTATACGCTAACCGCGTATCGAGGGTTCGAATCCCTCCTTCTCCGCCAGACAATAAAAAAGGCTACCCGCCAGGGTGGCCTTTTTTATTGTCTGGCGAAGTCACGATGAGAACCTTAGGCGTCTGTCGGATTTGGGAATAACCGACTCTCTAAAACCGGTTTCTTCACGCCTCAACCCCGCTGTTCCGGAGCCTTCTGACGGCTTCAACTGCCATATTGCGTTCAAGCAAGGTGCGGTTCACCAGAGTGACGTAAGATAAAAGCACGTGCTTCATCGCGTAAAATAAGGGCTGTTGTCCAGTTGTCCAGCTTTTTTTCTGCACGGCTTTCTTGAGACCCGATAGCTTGAGGCCAGATGGGATTCCCTACCGTGATAGTAATGGCACCGCGGTGAGGAAGCTTGGCATCGCCGCGTAAAATGGAACGTGTGCCACGGATAGCCACAGGCACGATGGGCAGTCCTGCCTCTGCGGCAGTTAAGAAGGCGCCGAGGTGGAAGCGCAATAAACCGGGATTACGGGTGAAGGTGCCCTCAGGGAAGAACAATAAGGAGCGCCCGGTTTTTGCCAAGGTAAAGAGATACGACGCATCTTCGGCGCCTTTCTTTACATCAAAGCGTTCGACAAATTCCGTATCGATACGTCGTAAAAATATTCCTGCAATAGCCTGTTTGGCCAGTTCTACTTTCGCAACAAAGGAAAAGGGACGATCCAGGGCGGCAATAAGCAAAGGCCCATCCAGATAGCTGGCATGGTTGGCCACGAAGATGCAGGGCTGTTTTTTATCGGGTAGTTTCTCAAGACCTTCAAGCCTAAATGGGGTGCGTGTGATATTGGCCAATAATCGTGTAGCCACGCGCATCAACCACCAACGTAGCGTCGATGAGGGAGAGCAAACCACACCAAGCCAAGTCAGTGGCGCCAAGAACCAGAAGACGGTCTTGGCATAAATCGCCCAAAGCCCAGTCTTTAAGGTACGCCGAAAACGCCGCAATTGCGGGGTGACACTGGTCAGCAGAAGGCGGCTGATTTGCTGCCAGACTGGTGCCCGTGTTTTGCCAAGAAGGCCACTTTCGTAAAGCTCGCGACAAGCGGATCGCCGTATCTTGCCGCTGGAGGTTTTGAGCACAGTATTGGGCCGGGCCAATACAATATCGTCTGCAGGCCCACCGATGAGCTCACTGGCGATATGGTTGATCTGTTGGCGGAGTTGGTTGAGTTCGGCGGCATCTTTTTTGCGTGTTTCCGCCAACACTACTAGACGCTCGGTGCCGGTATTGGGATCGGTGGCGCCGAACACGGCGACGCGACCTTTACGAATATTTGGGATATCGCCGATGGCTTCTTCCAATTCGTGGGGATAGAGATTACGCCCGGCGCGAATGATAATGTCCTTGGTGCGGCCCGTGACATACAGATCGCCTTCACTGACATAGGCAAGATCCCCCGAGTTGAGCCAATCCCCGTCAAACAGCGCTTGTGTGGCCTCCGGGTTATGCAGGTAACCGCTGGTGGCGGAAGGACCGCGAAACTGCAG
>CAZTPE010000229.1:0-4497 GCA_964614545.1 uncultured Ectothiorhodospiraceae bacterium | reverse complement strand
ACTGGATGCGCGTCGGCTTCGTGCATGGCGTGATGAACACCGACAACATGTCCATCCTCGGCCTCACCATCGACTACGGCCCCTACGGCTGGATTGACGACTACGACCCCGACTGGACCCCCAACACCACCGACGCCCAGGGCCACCGCTACGCCTTCGGCCGCCAGGCCGAGATCGCCTACTGGAACCTCAGCCAGCTGGCGCGCGCCCTGTCACCATTGTTTGACAACCCCGAGTCACTGCACGCCGGGCTGGAATGCTTCATCACCGCTTACACCACCGCGGACCGCCACAACATCGCCGCCAAGCTGGGCCTCGCTGAATGCCGCGATAGCGATGTAAAACTGATGGCCGACCTGCGACACCTGCTGCGCACGACCGAAGTGGACATGACAATCTTCTTCCGCAACCTCGCCGATATCGACCCGGCCAGCCCCATCCTCACACCCCTGCTCGATGCCTTCTACGACGAACAAAAACAACGCGACGCCACCCCCGACTTCGAAGACTGGCTGGCCCACTATGCCGCCCGCCTGCGCGACGACCCGTTCAATGACGAGCAACGCCGGCAACGCATGCAGACCGCTAATCCGCGTTATGTTCTACGCAACTACCTTGCCCAACAGGCCATCGACCGCGCCGAAAAAGGCGATCCCGGCGGCATCGTCGAACTCCTCGACGTCCTGCGCAACCCCTACGGCGACCAGCCCGGCTTCGAGGCCTATGCCCAACGCCGCCCCGACTGGGCCCGCAACCGCGTTGGTTGTTCCATGCTTTCTTGTAGTTCTTGAGTAGCGGACACAAAAAAGCCCACACTCGGAAAGCATAACTTGACCGGCCACCTAACCCAGGTCTCTATCAGACTCTTCCTCTCCCCGTCAACTTCGAATGAATAACATTTGCCTGGGGTCTATGAGACAAAAATCCATCAATACGAAATCGATCATTTTGCAATGCGGAGTTAACGGTATCCTCGGCAAGAGAGGTCAGGATGTTGCAGGCGCCAGAGTTAACGATATCCAATCCCAGAAAACGGCTTTGTTCATCTGTCGGCACATGATCAAGGCGGCAATAACGATTACCGAGCAAGTTGCCGCATTGTTCCACGGCCATTCGCTCCTGAGCAGACAAGGTCAACTGGAAAAGCCTGCGGGACATCATCCATTTGACTATTCCTGGAGAGCCGGGGTGGTGATGCTGATCATTCTTGCGATTGCCAGCCGTTCCAATGGAAAGTACATGAAGGTTTCTTATGACTACCGACGTCATGGATAAAGTCTGGGTAACCGCAACCAGTTCAGGGGCATTGGCAACCAAGCCTCCATCGACAAACACTTCGTTACCGACAGTGTGTGGAGGAAAATAACTGGGAGCTGCCGAGGATGAAAGAATTGCATCCAAAAGCAACTGATTTGAAGCCTTGATACTCGCGAAACCATGTGATGCCATGGGCACAGTTTCAGCAAGCGTTTGACTTACCGCGATAATCAGCAGTGGGGCATCTATCTCATTAAGGGAAATGGATACATTCTCGGCGCCCAGAATTTTTATGATCGAATTTCGAAGTGGATCCTGTGCATACTTGGCAGAAATCCATCGCTTCACAGAACCCAGGAAAGGGGGTTTGAAGATGTGCTTACCATGGATTTCAAATGAACGAGCAATTTCATCAGCGGGTATTTTGAGCGCCAGACCACTGGCGATGATGGAGCCCACGGAGGTGCCGGTAATCAGATCGAAGATATCCGCAAGTGGTTTTTTTGCGCGCTTTTCAAGCTTGGCCAGAACCTTGGCGGTGTATAGGCCGCGAAAACCGCCGCCGGATAGTGCGAGAATTTGAAATCGGGGAGTTGCTACTCGAAGCGCCTGTGTATCCTGATCCAGCAATATCTCACCTATGCCGTCAGATCTGAATAGGGGTCAACAACGATCAAACCGCGCCGGATCAAGTCATCATGATACGGTTGGCGTGATTCAACGAGGATCATGTTATGTGCCATAGCGGTAGCCAAAACCAGTTTACGATCCTCGCCAATTCTTTCAACTTTCTGAGTATTATCAGAGAATCCTTCATATTCTAAGGGCCGAATTTTGACCCACTGATCAGTCACTTCGATGGTAACGGGAATGATGTTGCCGCGGTGCTGGAAGAACTTCTCGCCTTCGGTGATAGCACGGGACCAATAGGTACGACTGGCGTCATTCGTATCCAGTCTGTTGAGAGCATCTTTGATTTCACCCAGTGAAATAGGGCTGATATAGACCTGCTCATCAAAGACGGTATTGTCGTTATTTGCCCAGTAGGTGATGGGATTGTCGCTTTTGCTCAGAAATTCACGGAGAGCCTGGGTTCCTAACAGGTAACGGTCCACGCCAAGCCCTAGAGCTTAACGAGGTTAGCGGCTGGCGCTCCACCTGATAACGGTAGGGGGGTCACGATGGGGTCGTAGGTTGTAAACTCGCGGAAAGCCTGCCCTAGCGGTCGTGGTGCGGCAGTTTGCTCCAGCTTGAGGCGAACTTCTTCGTAGGAGAACACGATTTTAGGAGGTTGATCTTCCGAGACTAGCAGGTGCCCAGGCCCCTCTAGCAGTTCCACCAGAACTTCCAAGACCTGTCGCTTTTCCAAGCCCTGGGGTTGTCGAGGGACGTTTTCCTGGGCTATACGCTGCCCATGTTCAAGCCTGAGTATGATCAGACTAGCCATCGTTTCAGATACTTCTTCCTTGATGAGTCGCTCTTCGTCCATTGTCATCGGGGGCTTCTCGCTCATTTAGAACTCCGACAAGACTATCACGCGTGCTCGCAGTAATGAAGTCGGCCGCAATGGGGCATCCTTTAGACCCTGAGGGGTTAAATACTTTGTCGAGTATTGCAATATTGAACCCTTCATATCCAACTATAGACTATAAGAATACGTATACGTTCTCCATCAATAACACATTGAATTACCAATAAAATTCCACGCTTTCCGAGAGCATCTATTCCGCGCCAAGCAATTGCCCCAGTGCGAGGCCCAATGCCTGTCGTACTCAATTACCGACAAAGTACGGACATGGCACAGATGAACCCTATTTCATCCTTCAGGCATTCTTGCCCTTCACCTAAAACAATTTGCGCCTTGTAAGTCCGTGATGTGCCCCTCTGCGGCTTCTAATGACCATTCCCGGCCTGAAACCAGCCGGACCAACTATGCTTTCATGTAACGATAAGTTGGCCAAAACGGCCAACTTATGCCTGCATGCACATTCACGCTAACCTATTGATATTATGGTGGGCCCGCACGGACTCGAACCGTAGACCAAGGGATTATAAGTTTCCTTACAAATCAATAAGTTATTGAATCACACCTGCCCACTTCGGGCACTACGTGACCTATCGGACCGAAGGCCCCATCGCAACCGGGGACCCAACGGCTGGATAGCCGTATTCCACACATCTTTTAATCTGGCACATAGTCTAGAATACTGGACATGGCCGCACCCCGGACAAACAGATCGAATACTGGGCTCGATTAGGACGTGCCATAGAAGACAACCCAGACCTATCGGCACAGGCTTCATCATTACCCAAGCCATCACCCTACTAATTACAGGGCTCAAAATTTCCTTAGTTATCTTTGAGCCGCTGACCAATAGTTACATTCGCCATGGCCTCCAGCTCGGGAGATAGATTGATGACATGTATTCTCTGAAGAAATGTATCTTGTCCCATCGACTTTGCCAGTCGGCCAAGAAGCTCATCGAAAAAACTACTACTGGCAAAGGTAACACCAGAAAAATCAAGGATCAGCGGCGTATCGAGCTCACACAAGAGCGTCTCGATTTTACGCCGTAAGGTCTTAGCTGGCTCTCTGCCACCTGTATGCACACATTCTTCAACGACATGGATACCACCTGTCTCTCCCGCGCGTTAGTGAGAGGAATCTGCGAGAATATGCCAAGAAAAGGAAGGTCAGCGGCGGAACCCGCAGTGATATTGGCTTTATGTCGCTTTGCCACCTTGCCCGGACATCATTGCCAATACACGCTTCAAACTATCACCATTATCATCCGCACAAACGGTGATGTGTCCCAGTTTGCGGCCGGGTTGGGGCGTCTTGCCATAGAGGTGAAGGTGAGCGCCAGGTATGCTCAGCACCGCGTCGATATCGGGCAACTCGCCGATCAGATTCACCATCCCCGGATAGCCTGTTAATGCGGTACTACCCAGGGGCAGGTCCAAAATCGCCCGCAAATGATTCTCGAACTGGCTGGTTACCGCCCCTTCAATCGTCCAGTGGCCCGAGTTATGTACACGCGGCGCCATCTCGTTGACCAGAAGCTGTCCATCGAGCTGAAAAAACTCAATCGCCAGCACCCCTACGTACTCCAGATGTTCGAGCAGGCGCTGCGCATAATCTTCCGCCAATCCCTGCATGGGATCATCCGGCAAACTGGTGGAGAGCCGTAAAATACCCGCTTCATGCACATTTTCCGACAACGGATAGAAGGCCACCTC
>CAZTPE010000228.1:0-4520 GCA_964614545.1 uncultured Ectothiorhodospiraceae bacterium | reverse complement strand
CCCGAAGGGTTGGCCTGTCAGCATCCAGGGCTGCGTTCCGCCTCTCGCAAAGGACGACGGCCATTCGCTGCGAGGCGCGCCTCGCCTAAAAGCGCCTACTGTTGGTGCCCTGAATGCTGACAGACCAACTGAATCCGTCAATATAACCTGGACGGAGTACTAGGGCAGCACCCCCTCGGTAATCCACACCCGCGTGCCCGCCTCAACCTGATCGAACAATGCCGCCACCTCGCGGTTGCGCATCTTTACGCAGCCGTGGGAGCCGGGCTGCCCCAACACATCATCATCGGGGCATCCATGAATATAGACATAGCGGCGCAGGGTATCCACCACGCCGAGACGGTTGCGGCCCCGCTCCAGCCCGGACAGCCAGAGGATGCGGGTCAGTACCCAGTCACGCCGTGGGTGTTGCACGCGCAGCACCGGGGTATAGATCTCACCACTGGGACGGCGGCCGACGAACACCGTGCCGAGCAGCGCATCGGCGCCAATCTTGGCACGAATCTGATGCCAGCCGCGCGGCGTACACTCACTGCCGTGCTGTTCGCCACAACCATTAGCCGCCGTGGATACCGCCACGTCCATCAGCACACGGTCACCCTCACGCAGTTGCAGGCGCTGTTCGGCAATGCTTATCAAGATCACTTTTTCCACCATTGTATGGCCCCGCTCCTACATTGACATCCCTATTCACGGCGCACCAACACCAGCCCATCATAGTTGCCATCCAGGCTCAGGGTATAGCCCGTTATGCCCTCGCGTGCGGCAAATACATGGTCCTCGTACCACAGCGGCACATAGGGTAGCAGTTCCAGCAAACGCGCCTGCAAGCGGCGATATAACACCGCCTGCTCCTCCAGTGTCGGCGCCACAGCCGCCTGTTCAATCAGGGCGTCCGTCTGCGCATCACGGAAGCGGCCACGATTGGCGCCATTGGGGGGCACCGCATCACTGTGAAACACATAACGAAAGATGTCCGGCGTCTTGATACCCACCCAGGACAGACTGAACATCTGGAAATTGCCGGCCTTGATATCACCGTAAAAGGTGCCCCAGTCGTAGCTGCGCAGATCCACCTCGATGCCCACTTCGCGTAGCTGGCTTTGCAGCACGGTGGCGAGGCGCACACGGAACTGGTCCGTGGAGGTCTTGTAGCTCAGGCGCAGGGGATTGTCCGGCGTGAAGCCGGCGGCACGCAGGGCCGTCCGCGCGGACTCGGGATCGTAGGCGATCAACGGCAGATCGGCATTGCCGGCCCAGTGATCCGGCGGCAACAGGGCACTGGCCAGCCGCGCCGATCCGTCCATCAGGTAGTGCACGATGGTCTCGCGGTCGATAGCCTGGGCGATGGCGCGGCGCACGGCGGGATCGGCCAGCTGCGGGTCATCGAGATTGAAGCCGAGATAGGTGAAATTGGAACCGCGCGCGCGCCGCACAGTGATGCCCTCTTCCCCCTCCTTCTTCTCCTTATTCTGCAGATAGCGCACCAGCTCCGGCGACAGATCGTTCTGCAGCAGGTCAACCTCGCCGCGCAGCAGCTTCAGTACCCGCACCGTGGGGTCGGAGACGCGCACGAAGGTCAGCGCTTGGCCGTCGTGCAGCCGCACCAACTGCAGATGGCCGTCATCAGGCCAGGCCTGAAAACGGAACGGCCCGCTGCCCAACGGCTCGCGGCTGAAGGCATGGCCGGCAGCCATCTGCTGCGCCGGCAGGATACCGATGACCAGATAGGCGGGAAACAGCACATCGGCACGGGAGAGGTAGAAATCGAGGGTGTCGCCGTCGATGACCTCGATGCGCTCGATCAGGGTCAGCGAGGCACGGTGCGGCGAGGCATTGGCCGGATCGAGGATGAAGTCATAGGTGGCCTTGACGTCGCGTGCGGTGAGCCGGCTGCCATCGTGGAATTCCCGCCCCGTGTCGCCAAGGCGGAAACGGTAGTGGGTCGGCGACAATCGTTGCCAGTCCGCGAGGGCCGGCGCAGGCATCAGCCGCTCGTCGAAATCCACCAGCCGCGCATACAGCAGGCGGTTGATGCGCGTGGAGGTGGCGTCGGTGGCGAAGCGTGGATCCAGGGTCACCGGGGCGCTGGCGAGGCCGAAGCGCAGAGTGTCGTCCGGCGCGCGCGTGCAACCGCTGAGCAGCAACGCGGCCAGCATCAGCAGCAGAGGAAGAACTAAAGAGCTACCAGTCTTTATAGGGGTGCGTGACCAGGCAGACGTTGTAATAGCGCTTGTCGTGCGACACCTCTTCGCCCAGCCAGGGGGGCCGCTCAAAGGCCTCGTCGGCGCTGCCAAGCTCAATCTCGGCCACCACCAGACCCGCGTTGTCGCCGCTGAAAACATCGATCTCCCAGGTATGTTCGCCATGGCGCACATGATAACGGGTTTTCTCGATCAGCGGCCGCTCGCAGAGGGTGTCAAGCAGCTCCTCGGCATCGGCGAGGGGGATCTCGTACTCATACTCCTGACGCTCCACACCGAGGGTGGCGCTCTTGATATTGAGGTGGGCGTACTCGCCGCTGACACGCACCCGCACCGAGGCCCGTTTGGCGCCGATGAGATAGCCCTGGCGCATGGATATACCGGCATCGGCATCACGGCGCCAGCGGTCGTCACTGAGGAGGAATTTACGTTCGATTTCGATGGCCATGGGGTTTTTTACTCGCTACGTTTAGATGTCCCCATCACTGTAACGAAAAAGTGTAGGAGCGGGCCCTTTTGAAGGCGTGCCGGTCAGGGGTTCTCAGGCAGAATAATCGTCGTCGTTTCCAACGCCCGGGTGCCCTCGTCGATGAGGGTGAATGCGTGGCCGCCGATGCGTACCGTCTCATCGTGTTTCAGCATGTGGCGTTTGCTCAACCGCTTGTCGTTGACGAAGGTGCCGTTGCTGCTGCCGAGGTCTTCAATCAGCAAGTCCAGCAGACCTTCCAGATAGGCGCTGGGACGCGTGGTGATGAGCGCGTGACGACCGCTCACGGTCTCGTCATCGAGGGTGATGTCACAGTCGGGGTCACGGCCGATACTCAGGGTACCTTCCAGCAGGTCGAATTCACCAAGAAAACGGCCGTCACGGGAGTGGATGAGTTTGGGCATCTTGCTGACCTCAATAGATAACTGCAGTTATAACTTGTGGCACCGCTCTGCGGTGTCACACATCCTGTGGCGCTCAGCGCCATACTACCCAAGGCGGACGAACCCGCCCATTTTCGTTACACCGCAGAGCCGTGTAACGAGCGCATAGTTTTTTATTTTCCGCGTGGTGGCCCGATACCGACAATCACCACGGAAATATTGTCCCGCCCACCGTGCTGGTTGGCCAGATCCACCAGCCGCTGAGCGGCACGCTCCCAGTGGCCCTGCGCGGCGAGCAGGGTTTCTGCGATCTCGGTGTCTTCCACCATATCCGTCAGACCATCGGAGCACAGCAGGTAGACATCGCCGGGCGTCGCCTCAAACTCCTGAATCTCGGCATCGACCGCCTCGCGCACCCCCACGGCCTGGGTGATGACATGGGTGAAGGGGCTATCGTGCGCCTCTTCCTCGGTCATTATTCCTTCCGCCATCATCTGCCGCACCAATGAGTGGTCACGGGTCATGGCCGTCAGCTCGCGTCCGTGCAGACGGTAAAGCCGCGAGTCACCCACGTGCGCGACCAGCACGCGATCGGCATGCAATATCAGGGCAACCAGGGTGGTGCCCATGCCCTTCTGCTGTGCCTTCTCCTCGCCAGCGGCAAACACGGTATCGTTGGCCTCGTTGATAGCACTGTCGAGCAGACTCGCCAAGGGACTTATGTCCTCATCCCCGCTGTCGGGTAACGGCTGCTCCAGCGCCGGCTGCAGGTTTTTTTTGATGCTTTCGATACTCATGCGGCTGGCCACATCACCGGCCTTGTGACCGCCCATACCATCGGCCAGCAGGGCCAGGCCACGCTCGGCATCCCAGGCAATAAAGTCTTCGTTGTGATCCCGTTTCAGGCCGGTGTCGGTCTTGCCGGCCATAAAGAGGGTGAAATGAGAGGTCATGTAATACCTTGTCTTGTTCTTGTAATAGGACCGGCTTTGCCACAGAGACGCAAAGACATGCTTTCTGTCACAACAAACCCTCCGTGCACCCTGCATCTCTGTGGCATAAGTTACATTCCTGTTTCGGCGCCCGCGCCCGTCACTTGAGATATCCCGCCCGCTCGCCACAACGGCGCAACGCCTCGGCCATGGCCTTGCCGTTGGCATAACGCCGCTCTGCGTCCTTTTCCAGCGCCTTATTGATAACACGCGTCAGACAGCCAGGAAGTTCCATTCGCAGCTTGCGAATCGGTTTCGGCTTGTCATTGGCGATACGGTACATGAGGGTATTGAGGTTTTCAGCTTGAAACGGCAGCTGTCCGCACCACAGCTGATACAGGGTCACGCCGAGGGAAAACAGGTCCGAGCGGCCATCCACCTTCTTCCCCGCCAGCTGCTCCGGCGACATGTAAAAGGGGCTGCCCAGCACGGTGCCGGTGCGGGTCTTGCTGTG
>CAZTPE010000227.1:0-4544 GCA_964614545.1 uncultured Ectothiorhodospiraceae bacterium | reverse complement strand
GCGGAGGATTTACGGACGCGGGTTCGATTCCCGCCGCCTCCACCAAATTGCAGACAGCCCTAATGGCCACCTTGGCCGTTAGGGCTTTTTAATGTCCGGCGCTTTACTTTATCTTGTGGCACCGCTCTGCGGTGTTACATATCCTGTGGCGCTCAGCGCCCGGTCAGGCAGACGACTTAGTCTCTCTCCAATACACCGCAGAGAGGTGTAACGAGAAATTATCGTCCAATGCAGACTTAACCGATATTCTGCAAGGACAAGCTCTCACACATCCAGACCGGCACCATGCTTTCTTAACCACGCCTTCCTTTCCCGATAATCCGGCATCACCTTATCCACCTCATTCCAGAAGGCATCGGTGTGGTTACGGTGGTGTAAGTGACATAGCTCATGCACCACGATGTAGTCGATGATTTTGGGCGGTGCCATCATGCACTTCCAATGAAAATTGAGCATGCCGTTTTTGCCACAGCTGGCCCAGCGGTAACCCATTTCCTTTACCTTAATGCCAGCGACACTCACGCCCACTTTTGGGGCAAACCAAGCCACCCGCTCACTAATCCGCTGCCTGCCTTTATCGGCAAAGTAGGCTTCAAATGCCTGCCGGGCGGCCTCAGTACCGCCCTGCTCGACCACCGTTCGGCTCAGGCAGAACCGGCCTTCCTTCAACAACAGGGGGCGCTCCTGGCCGGAAACCAGTGACAGCCGATAGGCACGTCCAAGGTATAAGAAAGTTTCGCCATTGACCCACTCCCGCGCCACGGCGCTGGCATTTAGATCTTTCCACTCGGCGAGATTGCGATAGATCCACAGCCGTTTGCTATCCACCACGGCATCGACCTGCTCCGGGGTGTAATCGGCAGGTGCACGCACGGTCACCACGCCATTGCGCTCAATCACAATATCGGTAGTCTTGCGCGGGCTACCGGGCAGCAGTTGGTATTCGATATCTTTAACTCGGCGGGCACTCATGGCTTTCCACCTCCCACGGCACCTTTTAACAGTTCGACATGGCGGTTTTTCGCCAACTTCATAATCTCTATGGCAATGCGTTCACGGTTGGCCTTCAACTCGGCAATGCCGGTCAACATCAGCGCCGTTTTTATTTCACTGCGAGTTTTCTTCTGTTTGTCACTGTTGTTCCAGAAATCAATGCTGCCGATGCTATCCCGCAGAGTCTCGACAATAGCCGCCATCAGCGCCTTCATTATCGGCTTCGCCTGCGCTGGTACCTCACCGTCTTCAAAGGCTTCATTGGCGATATGCTCATAGAAGGTGGTGGCCTCTTTGCTCATCCCCTCCTCGCCCCTTGTTCGGCCCTCGATAGCCTCGGTGCGCAGCTTCTCCAGCTCTTCGGCCAGTTTTTCCCATTGGTCCTGATACTGATCGATCAGCTTTTCCACCTTTTCCGACAGACTTTTGTAAAACGCCGGGTCTTCATCGTTGTGCACGGTGCAGTGCTTGCGGATGGCGTGCTCCATCTCGCTGGCCTTGGCCTCGGCATTGCCGGCGGCGTGCTGATTCAGGTTGGCGATAAAGTCCTCTGACAGCAGCTCCACCGGCGGCACCTTGGGGTTGATGCCCAGACTGATCAGATGCTCATTGATCAGGTCGCGCACCTTCTGTCCGGCATCACCCAGGTTCAGGCTGGTATCCTTGTAGCGCTCCTTGGTGACACGCAGGATGTAACCCAGGCGCTTGGCCGGTAGGCGATACGCATGGGCCGCTCTGTGCGGCAGGATGATATCCAGACTCGTGAGGAATTTTTTCAGATAGACATCAAAGTCGGCGCGGATTTTTTCATCTTTCAGCAGCTTGACCGCCTCATGCACCACGGCGGCATCGTCTTCGACGCTGGCCAATTGACCCTCGGCAAACTCGCGTACCTTCTCAACCCTGTGCTCGGCAAACAACTGCAACAAACGCTGGTAACGCTCCTCCAGCACCGGCATTTCCGAGGTAATACTCTTCAAGCCCTGCGCCAATTCCAGCTGCTCATCGGCGGCGGCATACAGGGTCAGCGCCTCGGTCAGGTTATGGGTCAGACCAATGTAATCCACCACATAACCACGATGCTTTCCCTTCTTCACCCGGTTGGTGCGGGCAATGGCCTGCAGCAGCGTATGCTCACGGATCTTCTTGTCGAGATACATCACCTGCTCGATGGGCGCATCAAAGCCGGTGAGCAGCATGTCACACACAACCAGAAAGGCGATGCCGGTATAGGGTTTGTCCGGGTCGTCAAAGGCGAACGGCTTGCAGAAATTATCCACCGCATTCCAGGCTCGGGCCTGCTTGCGCGCCTCGGTAACATAGGCCGCCTCATTGGTGCCATCACCGGAGATCACCACCGCCGCTTTGAGGGAACGCACCTTTGCAATCTGCTCAACATCCGGCGAGGGTGCCGCTTCCAACTCGACGACCGTCTCGGCCAATGCCTGCTGGATGGCCTGCTGATAACGCACCGCCGCCAGCTTGGAATGACACACCACCTGCGCCTTGAAGCCATTGGGAAAAATATGCTGCAGATAGTGTTTCACCATATCCCGGGCAATGGCGGCGATGCGCTGCTCGGCCTCCAGCAAATCCCCGGTAGCACCGTATTTTTTCTTGATCGCCAGCAGCTCTTCTTCACTGCGATCCTTGAAGAGATTTTCAAACCGGGTTTCAAAGCCGTGCTTGTCATTCAATGCCGCATCGGCGGTACGGCCTTCATAAAGAATCTGCAAGGTCGTCCCGTCTTCCACCGCATCCATCAGCCGGTAGGTGTCGATGTAATCACCAAAGCGCTTGATGGTCTTCTTTTCACCGTGGCGTTCGGTAATCAGCGGCGTGCCGGTAAAGGCGATGCGGGCCGCGTTGGGAAAGGCCTCAAAGAGATTGTCGCCCAAATCGGAACCCTGGGTGCGGTGCGCCTCGTCGATCATCAGCACAATGCGCGACGAATCGTTCACCACACCAAAGGTCTGACTGCCGGGGATGGCCTGATAGGTACCCAATGCCTCGGCCACCTTGAGCGGCAGGCTCTGGTCACGTAACTGGAACTTGTGCACCATCACCATATTGATATCGGAGCTGTCGGTGGAAAGCTGTTCACGCAACGCCTTGCGGCTGTCGATGGTGTGCACCCGGCCACCGATCAATGTGGCGGTTTCGGCAAGCTGGTCCTCAAGATCTACACGGTCATTGATCAGCAGAATCTTGTAATCGTTCAGGTCGCGGGAAACACGCAGCATCCGCGCCACGAATACCATGGTCAGGCTCTTACCCGAACCCTGGGTGTGCCAGACCACGCCGCTCTTCTCCTCGGCGGTTTGCCCGTTGCGCAAGCGTTCAACGATCTTGTTGGCAGCGCGAAACTGCTGATAGCGGCACACCACCTTGATGCGCGGGCCACCGTCGGTATCCATGAATACCGATGAGGTGCGCAGCATGCTGAGCAGGTTGGCCTTGTTGAGCATACCGTTGATCAGTTGCTGTTGCTGGTTCATTCCCTCGGCAACACTGTCGAGCTGCGGCCACTGGGTTTTCCAGGGATAGAAGTGCTCATCGCCGGAGGTGATGGTGCCGTAATCGGCCTCCACGCCGCTGCTGCGGATCAGCAGCATATTGCAGTGGAACAGGCGCGCTTCGCCCTCTTTCAGCCCCTGCTGTTTCGTTGCCGGACGCTGGCCCATGTAACGCTGCAACTGCTCGAAGGCCTCACTCATCGGGTTGGCACAGGTCGGCCCGCCCTTTTTACACTCCACCACGATGAGCGGAATGCCATTCACGAACAGCACGATGTCGGGAATGATGAACTGCTTCACGCAGCCCGGCGTATCGATACGGAACTGGTTGATGGCGAGAAAGTGGTTGTTCTCCGGATTGGCGAAGTCGATCAGCTTCACCACCGGGTCCTGCTCGCCGGTGACCTCGTTCACATCCACCTGCGCCTTGAACAGCAGCTTCTGGATCGCCTCGTTGGCCTCCAGCAGGGTGCGATTGGGCTGGCGCAGAATCTGATCCTGCAAATCCTGCAACTGCTTGTCGGTCAGCCAGGGCGTGCCATCGGCGGTGGTGTTGAGTGCGGTGACCGATTTGGCAAAGACCTCCGGCAACAGCCACTGGCGAAAATTCAGGCGCAGGCTTTTGCCGGGATCAGAGGGAATCTCCTTGCCTTGGTCGATGGCCTGCCAACCAAGTGTCTGCAACTGTTGCAGAAAAGGCTGTTCGACTTCCGTGTATTCACTCATCAGCAGCTCAAGTAGCGGTGGTTTAATCCTGCTTCCGCTCGAAATCCTCATCCTGATCCATTTCGGAAATTTGGCTCAACGAATCTGAAAACACGGTCGACCGGGATGCACCAGCCTCGACCAAAACAGCGCGATTCTCCCGCCATATTACCGAGTACTGCCCCAGGCACTTCTTTTGAGCCAGGACTTTTTTAACCGCCTGTCGCAAGACTTTCAATGTAGCCTCAGCCTGAGACGAAGGTGGCGCTGAGGTTGTATTCATGATTTGGCCTCCATCAAAAGGCGTTGGTAATGACTGGAATGGACAAT
>CAZTPE010000226.1:0-4564 GCA_964614545.1 uncultured Ectothiorhodospiraceae bacterium | reverse complement strand
TGCCCTTGTCGCCATGGCAGACAGAACAATTCTGGGTATAAACCGCCTCGCCCAGGCTCAGCAGGGGGGGCTCATCCGCTTTCTTCTCCGCCGGTGTACGCATGAAGGTCTCACGCACATAGTCCACCACCGCTTCAATCTCCGCCGGTGTAAAGCGCCCCTTGTGGGACATCATTGCCGTGCCACGCCGGCCATTGGTGACTGCAAAAATCATGCGCTCGCGTGTCAACTCCATAGCGGCCTTCGCGCTGGTGAAGTCTCTGGGGCTTGGGGTCAGGCCACTTTGAGTCGCCGTCTTGCCGTCACCGGCGTCGCCGTGACAAATCGCACAACCTTCACGGTAAAGCTTCCCCGCATCAATCGATTCAGCCTGGGCAAACGAAGCCAACAGGCCACCCAGCGCCAATCCAGACCACAGGACTAATCTTTTCATGCTACCCTCAATATATTCGCGACACAGGATGCCGGGCGGAAATCACCCGCCGCAGCCCGCAGATTGTGGCGTAAAAAATAATATTACGCTACTCTACCGACGAGCAAAGACGGCAACTACCGCTACATTTGATACCTATATAACAATAACTAATAGCGGCCTGCTAAAAATATACCCATGACAGGCCGACACAGGGTAAATAATACCAACGGCAGTTTCGGGCAATGAATATGGCGCCAAAATCCAACAGGTCAGCTAGAAACGCAAAATTTTCACTCATCATCTCTTTGACAGGGATGCTACTGGCAGCTGCCTGGGGGACTTATGCCTTCGCAGCCGCAATTGTTGGCGACCCGGTGCTGGGTGCCAGCGACCCTATCCTGGGTTCAAAACACGACTTCACCGGTCTGAATGAGCGCGCGGGCGTGAACGCCATGTCCGGCGTCGCTTACTCTGACTATGGATACTCCTGCGTTTACTGCCACATCCCGCCGGAAGAAGCAGGCACAAACCCCGCCAGCTTTGGCGGCATTGATGGATGGAACCGTTATGTACCCGCACTGAGCAGCTACCAGCTGTTCGATAGCCCTACCCTCGACCACAAAACCAACGCCCCCAACCCCATTAGCATGCTCTGCCTGTCCTGTCACGACGGCACGATGGCGATCGACATGGTCGTCTTCAAACCGGTCACCTTCGACCCCAGTCAAGATACCTCCATGCATATGCGCCTCAGCCCGAACGACGATATCGAAAGCTGCGGCAAATGCCACAATGGCCAGGTTGGACACGATATCACCGTGAAAATGCTGGGCACCGACCTGCGCAATGACCACCCAATCTCCATGCAATATGCCGGCATTGGCTTCAAAGATGTGGACTTCCGTCCGCTGGAGACCCCCGATGGCTTCCTTAATGGTGTAAAACTTTATGACGGAAATGTAGAATGCATGACCTGCCATAACGTGCACGACCCTTCCCGCCCACTCTTGCTTCGAGCCAACGCAGAGGTTCTATGTTTCACCTGCCACACAAAATGATGAGAATAAACACACACCACCTCCTGATCCTGCTGACCATCGCACTACTAACCGGCTGCGCAGGAGACGAGATCCGCAAACAAGCCTCCGAGCTGGCCTACCCACCACCCCCCGAGGAACCTCGGTTCTATTTTGAGCGCACCATCACCTCAAGCTTCGATGTCAAGGAAGTCACCACCGCCGATGCACTGCGGCGATTCGCGACGGGCACGATGGGGAGCGCCGATGGACTCGGGAAACCCTATGGTGTTGCGGCCCACCGGGGGCGTATCTACGTCACGGACACGGTAAAGCGCGCCATCCTCATGTTTGACGTGCCGGGCAAGAACTTCAAGCTCATTGGCACAGAAGGCCCCGGCAAGCTCCGCAAACCCATCGGCATCGCCATCGGCAAAAGCGGCAATATCTATGTGGCCGACAACTCGGCAAAGCGCGCCGTCGTGTTTGACAAAGACGGCAATTTTTTGCGTGCCTTTGGCGGCCGGGACCTGATGACCCGTCCCTCCGGCATCGCCGTCAGCCCGGATGAAACACGGGCTTACGTCATCGATACCGGCGGCATCGAAACCCAGAAGCACCACATGCTCATCTTCGATGCCCAGACCGGCGAGCACCTGAAGACCATCGGCACCCGCGGCAGGGACGAAGGCAACTTCAACCTTGCCCTGCAAATAACCACCGCACCGGACGGTACCGTCTATGTGACCGACAGTGGCAACTTTCGCGTGCAGGCTTTCGATCGTGACGGCAACTTCAAATTGGCCTTCGGCAGCGTGGGCAGAAAAAGTGGACAATTTGCCCGCCCCAAGGGCATCGCCGCAGACCCCGACGGTAACATCTATGTCGCCGATGCCGCCTTCGGCAATTTTCAGGTATTCGACGCCAAAGGCCGCCTGCTGATGTTCGTCGGCGACCGCAGCCAGACCCCAGGGCCCGGCCGTTATATGCTGCCTGCCGGCATCGCAGTCGATGAGGACGGCCGTGTCTACATGGTCGACCAGTTCTTCAGAAAAGTGGACGTTTTCCGTCCCGCCGGCCTCGAGACAAACCAGGGCTACCTGGGAGGAGAACACTACATTGAGCCGAAAAAAGGCCAATAAGACACACAAAACAATAAATGAGGCGCAAGAGCCATTGCGATCCCCGGCAACTCATTATAATATTTAGGAATACTCTATAATCCACACTGATTAGCTTTTCTGTGGTGGCGCTATAGATTCGGGAAACGAGGCCAAGGAGTACGGCCTCAATAGGGGGCTAGAAACCGATGGACATCACAAAAACAACCAAATTTGCCGCCGGGCTCGGCGTGCTTCTATTCATGGGCAGTGCAGTTGCTGATGGCTGGGATCCAATATCAAAGCCTGACGCTCAAGGTAGCATCGCCAATACCCGGCACAACATGACCATGGATTACAGCAGCGTTGGTGGCGATGACATTAGCATTGTTATGAATCCCTACCGTAACAATTACGGTGCAGTTTGCGTCTATTGCCACACACCCCACGGTGCCAACTCGGAGATTGACGCCCCCCTCTGGAACCGGACCGTCGCTAATACCAGCGTCTACACGATCTACGACAAACCGACAACGCTGATGCGCCCCATGAGCACGCCAGGCCCGACTTCATTGACCTGCTTGTCTTGCCATGACGGCACCATTGCCATCGACTCCGTGCTGAACATGCCGGGCTCTGGCCGGAACCCAATGGATAATAGCGAGAATATCAGCATCGGCGAAATGGGCAATACTGACTTCCTCAGCCAGTGGGGCGCAGCGTACCCAGGCCAAGGCCCACCCCCGATTGCGCACGCAACTCTAGGCCCAGAGCTTGGTGGGCTGAACCCGAACATGCCCGGAGATACCAATGGCACCTGTGCAGGCTGCCATAGCGGCGAAATATTCGGGCTCGAAAGCTTTGCGGCCTTCATGCTCGGCACCGATCTACGCAACGATCACCCCGTCGGCGTGCTGTTCCCCGATGCCTATACGCCGGCCACTGATTTCAATGAACCCGACGTCAAGTTACCGGGCAATATGGCCTTCTTCGACACCAACGGCAATAACCGCGCCGACCCCGACGAAGTCCGTCTGTATGACAGCGGTGAGGGCTATGAGGTGGAATGCGCCTCCTGCCATGACCCGCACGGCGTGCCCTCTGGCGGTTCCGGCACTAACACGCGCTTCAGCCCGAGCTTTCTGCGCGTCAACAACGGCATTGGTGCAAGTCACGACGGAAACACCGGGATTGTCAGTAATGGCCCCAGCGCCCTTTGCCTGACCTGCCACACCAAGTAAACGCAAGCTTGAAATGATGAAAAAAGGGTAACCCCGGCCAGGGTTACCCTTTTTTTATGCCTGTGTTGTATTTCGTTGTGTAGGGTGGGTTCCAGCCGCCATTAATCCGCTTCGCCCTTAGTGATGAAGACTCAAATAGGGCCAATGCGCAACTTCTTGCACATAAGGATGCTTAACCGGGCTCCAGCAAACATAATCCACGTGAGCGGCTAGTGGTCCGTCAAAACTTTCTATTGATGAATTCAGCGTTCCTGCGATGTCTCACTGCAATTATTCCCAGACTTCCGTTGTAGGATGCTGGTGAGCCGTGGCGAACCGCATCGGTCGCGTGTTATCAAGTTTTGGGCACGAATGATGGTGGTGGTCACCGCTCTCGAACGATGCGGTTCGTGGAACAAAATACACCATTCCCCTTAATATGTAGGGTGGGCACTGCCCACCATCGCGGCCTGGGTAGAATATCACTGGTGGGCACTGCCCACCCTACGCCAGGAAGCTGAGAATTTTTTAGAGGCATATTTTGATAACCCGCCAACGGGCGGAGAAACCGGCATCGCGCTTGGGTAAGGTCCATATACAATGCAAATGACCCGGTAATAATACCCAGGCATCGATCGCGAACGGCAGGGTTTGACGCACCCGTTCAATACCCGCCCGTAGCGCGGCACGCACATCGGAACCGGTCAAGAATCGTTGACGATGACATGTGCTCACCGTAAAGAAATACGTCTCTCCAGCAATATTCGAACGCCGGTAATTGGGCATGTTGTTTCATCCATGAAACAGCGATTT
>CAZTPE010000225.1:0-4581 GCA_964614545.1 uncultured Ectothiorhodospiraceae bacterium | reverse complement strand
TTCATCATTTCTTCCGGCAGGCCCTTGGCCACCAGCTTGTCCGGGTGGTGCTGGCTCATGAGCCGGCGATAGGCCTTTTTCACCTCACCGTCCGTGGCATCCTCGCGGATATTGAGGATGGCATAGGCGTCTTCCAGCGACGGGCCACGGCTCTTCCCACCATCCTGGAATGAGTGCATCTCCGCCTGAATCATGGCATCGAGACGGTCGAAGTCGGCCTGCGAGAAACCCAGCAGATCGCAGACGTGCAGCAACACCTGCCGCTCGTCAACATCCATCGAGCCGTCGGCATAGGCGGCAAAGAACTGGATTTCGAGAAACATTTGCAACAGGTTGCGCTGCCCAAGGGTGACGCTGCGGAAGCTCACCAGGGTAGCGTCCAGATCGAAGTCCGCGGCCTTGCCCTGGTTAAACAGGCGCATCGCCTCACGGCGCGCCGCCTCAGGCAGACCCATGCGCGTCATCACCTGCCGCGCCAGGGCGATCTCTTCCTCAGAAACGCGTCCGTCCGCCTTGGCCAGATGGCCCATCACGGAGAAGGTGGTCTCGAAGAAGGCCTGCTGTGCGCGCGCTTGATTCACCACTCGCCAACTGGCGGAAAAGCCACCCGCGCTGCGTGACAGCCCGCGGTCAAACTGATGACCGAGGAACACGCCGATCAGGATGCCCCAGATATTGTTGGTGATCAGATAGCCGAATACACCACCGATGATTTTTCCCAGCAAAATACAATCCTCAGCTGGCAGCGCCTGTCGGCCCGCTGCCTGTCGATAAAAAACAGTCGCCAATTATACATACCTTGCGGACAAAGCCCGGCTGTTATCCCGCCACAGCTGCGCTACAATGTTGAGCAAGCGCCAAATAACCATCGAATCACATTACATTTCAGAGACATAAGCATGCCGAGCACACCGGCAACGCCGCCCCAGCCGCCCGCCTTCGTGCGCTGGTTCCGCGATTCTGCCCCCTACATCAATGCCTTCCGTGGCCGCACCTTCGTCGTCATGTTCGGTGGCGAGGCGGTGCAGGACACCCAGTTTGCCGGCCTGATCCACGACCTCGCCCTGCTCAACAGCCTCGGCATCCGGCTGGTGCTGGTCCATGGCGCGCGACCACAGATCGAATCCCGGCTAAAGACGCGTGGTGCCGACATGCACTACGTCAACGGCCTGCGCATTACCGACGATGAGGCGCTGGCCTGCGTCAAGGAGGCCGCGGGCAGCGTGCGGGTGGAGATCGAGGCCCTGCTGTCCATGGGGCTGGCCAACTCGCCCATGGCCGGTGCCTGTATCCGCGTCGCCTCCGGCAATGCCGTGATCGCCCGCCCGCTGGGGGTGCACGAAGGCGTGGACTACCAGCATACCGGCGAGGTGCGGCGTATCGACAGCGAGGCCCTGCGCGCGCAGTTGGATCAGGGCTCGGTGGTGCTGCTGTCACCCATCGGCTATTCACCCACCGGCGAGGTGTTCAACCTCAGCGCCGAGGACGTGGCCAGCTCCGCCGCCATCGCCCTGCGGGCCGACAAGGTACTGTATCTGGTGGAGGGTCCGGGCCTGCGCGATAGCCGCAAACGCCTGACGCGCGAGCTGTCACTGGCCGAGGCCGAGCAGGTGCTGGCCTCACGGCGCAAGCTGCCGGAGGAGATGCAGCGGGTGCTGGGCCGCGCCGTCAACCTGTGCCGGCATGAGGTGAAGCGCGTGCATCTGGTGCCGCGTCACGTCGACGGCGCCCTGCTGCAGGAGCTGTTCACCCGCGACGGCATCGGCACCCTGATCAGCGCCGACCGCTACGAGGGCACGCGCCAGGCCAGCATCGACGACGTCACCGGCATCCTCGAACTGATCGCCCCGCTGGAGGAGGCCGGGCTGCTGGTGCGGCGCTCGCGGGAACGGCTGGAAATGGAGATCGAACGCTTCACGGTGGTCGAACGTGACGGCACGATTATCGCCTGCGCGGCGCTGTATCCGCTGGATGGCAGCGCCGCAGAACTGGCCTGTCTCGCCGTTCACCCGGACTACCGCGGCCAGGGACGCGGCGACGCCCTGCTTCAGTACCTCGAACGAAGTGCCGTTGATGCAGGCATCCGGCGCTTGTTCGTGCTCTCGACCAAGGCCTCGCACTGGTTCCGCGAACGCGGCTTTGCGCCGGCCGAGCCGAAGACATTGCCGGCAAAGCGGCAGGCCATGTACAACTACCGGCGCAATTCGAAGGTGTTCGTGAAGGCGCTGGACTGATGCCCGCCGGCAGTCGCAGACGACAGCAATCACGGACAAAAAAAAGCGGCCGAAGCCGCTTTCTGAATGTTTTATTATGATTATTTCGAATCCGGTAGTTTTCCTCCCACCAGACGTCCCCGACTCTACTGGATGCCCCCCGGGGAGTCAACCGCCTGAACATCGACTGAACAAACGCCGACAATCCTGGCCACGGACATCTCACTGATGCTGGACAAATTGCGCACCCACCTGGCCCATGCCGACGCCCTGCCGACGCTGGCCATTCTGGGACTGCTCAGTGGCCTGCTGGCGGGCGGTGTGATCGTCCTCTTCCGCATCCTCATCGACTCGCTGCAAATGAGCTTCCTACCCGGCGGTGACGTGGAGAATTACGAGGGCCTGTCCGCCTTCTGGCGCTTCAGCCTGCCGGCCCTCGGCGGCCTGCTCATCGGCCTGCTGTTCCAGCTTGCCGGCGGCGCGCAGGTAGGCGTGGTACATGTGCTGGAGCGCCTGGCCTATTTCCAGGGCCACCTGCCGCTGCGTAACATGCTGCTCCAGTTTGTCGGCGGCGCCATGAGCATCATCAGTGGTCACTCGGTGGGCCGCGAGGGCCCCAGTGTACACCTCGGCGCGGCCAGCGGCAGCCTGCTCGGTCAGGGCCTGCAGCTACCCAACAACAGCATCCAGACCCTGCTCGCCTGTGGTGCCGCCGCCGCCATTGCCGCCTCCTTCAACACCCCCATCGCCGGAGTGATCTTCGCCATGGAGGTGATCCTGATGGAATACACCATCGCTGGCTTCGCCCCGGTGATCCTCGCCGCGGTGACCGCCACCGCCGTGAGCCGTGCAGCATTCGGCGCGGCACCGGCCTTCATCGTACCGCCCATGGACATGGCCTCACTGCTGGAATTGCCCTACATGCTGGTGATGGGCATCGCCATCGGCACGCTGGCGGCCGTGTTCATCGGCCAGCTACAGCGTGTCACCCTGTTCGGCGCACGCTTCCCCATCTGGCAGCGTATGACCCTGGCCGGCATCTTTGTCGGCCTGTGCGGGCTGTTCGTACCGGCGGTGATGGGTATCGGTTATGACACCGTGAACGCCGCCATACTGGGTGAGCTGGGGCTGGGCTTCCTGCTGCTGGTGATGGCATTCAAGGTGCTGGCCACCACCGTGGGACTGGGCATGGGACTGCCGGGCGGGCTGATCGGCCCGACCCTGGTGATCGGCGCCTGCGCCGGCGGCGCATTGGGCATCGTGGCGGAATATCTGTTCCCGGGACAGGTCGCATCACCGGGTTTCTACGCCATGCTGGGCATGGGGGCGATGATGAGCGCCACCCTGCAGGCGCCACTAGCGGCACTGATGGCACTGCTGGAGCTGACCTACAACCCTCACATCATCCTGCCGGGCATGCTGGTCGTGGTGTTATCGGATATCATCGCCAGCCACGTGTTCGGGCGCGACTCGGTATTTCTCATCCTGCTGCGCGCGCGCGGGCTGGATTACCGCAGCACCCCGTTGGCGCAGGCCCTGCGCCGTGTCGGCGTGGCCAGTGTGATGAATACCTCACTGGCCACCACACCGCGGACGCTAAGCCGGCAAGCGGCGGCAGCTCTGCTCATCGGCGAACCGCTTCACATACTGGTCACCGAGGATGGACAACCGGTATCATTGTTACTGGCGGCGGATCTGGCACGCCATCTGGCCACCTATCCCGACGAGGCCGAGGTCGACCTGCTGGACATTCCCGCCCAGCGCGACGACATCCGCCCCATCGGTATACAGGCCACGCTGCAACAGGCGCTGGATGAAATGAATGAGCATAACGTCGACGCCCTTTATGTCACGCAAGTCGGCAACAACGAAATCGCCGGCACCATCGCACGTCAAAACATCGAATCACACTATCGTTAAGAAGAGAGAAAAAAACCCATGTTGTGGATCAAAGCATTTCACGTCATTTTCATGGTGACCTGGTTTGCCGGGCTGTTCTATCTGCCACGGCTGTTTGTCTACCACGCCATGAGTGACGACGCGGTCAGCAATGAACGCTTCAAGATCATGGAGCGCAAGCTGTTGATTATGATGCACATCGGCGGAGCGCTGACGGCCCTGTTCGGCCTTATCCTACTAGCCGGCTACGCCTGGGAAGCCTACAAAGGTGAGATGTGGCTGCACATGAAACTGGCCCTGGTGCTGGCACTGATCGGCTATCACATCTGGTGCCGGAAGCTGGTCAACGATTTCAAGCACGACCGCAACACCCGGGGCAACGTGTTCTATCGCTGGTTCAACGAGGCCCCGGTGCTGGCGCTGATCGGCATCGTGCTGCTGGTGTACATCCGGCCTTGAGAGGCTGGAG
>CAZTPE010000224.1:0-4587 GCA_964614545.1 uncultured Ectothiorhodospiraceae bacterium | reverse complement strand
TGCCGTCTGCCTGGTTTAGGCAGAGAGGTTACGCGGCACGAAGCTCAGGCTATTAAAAGTGCTCTTGTACTTGGATTCACCCAGTTTCTTCACCTTGGCGGTACCCAGCTTGTAGTTGTAATTGCCGGTAATGATATCGACCACCGCACCCTGTAGCGCATTGGTGGGTTGCCACATGTTGAGGAAGTTGGTGAACAGTACGCCCTTCTTGATTGCGGGTGTCACCAGCGCCACTGCGGTTACCGCACCTTTGCCGAGTTCGATGTGCCCTTCTTTCATCAGGGTGTCGAATTGCAGGTGGTTTTTGTAGACGCCCAGGATCGTATCCTTGAAGGTCGGCACACGTTCGTTATACATCATCACCAGATCACCCGACTCGATACCGCGCGCCGCTGCATCATCCGGGTGGATCTCCATGAACTGGGTATCCGCCGGCCAGCGTTGGGCGATATAGGCCCGGCGCTCCGTATCATCAAAGCCTGACTGCCAGATTTCATTGATACGGCCATTGGTGTGCCATAGCTCACCATCCTTTGGCTGCAGCCAATACCAGTAATCGGAGATCAACGACCAAGGATGCTTCTGCAGATTGACCTTGCCGGTCTGGCTGTTGAAGTGGGTGTACTTCTTGCTGTGGAAATTGGCGCCCTGCGGCCCGTCCACACCCCACTTCTTCTCCATGTCGGCCTTGGTCAGGGTGGTGTCATGCAGGCGCTTGGTGCCATGCAGTTCACCGGTTTGGTAGTTGTAAAAGGTGGGGCCCTGAATGCCGTCGGTGCCCAGGGAACGGAGCTTTTCGTGCAGCGTGGTGCCCTCGCGATGCGCCGCGACCTTGATCATGTGATAGGCCTTGCGGCTCTTACGTGAGAAACGAGACATCTCTTCCGCCACGTCGCTGGAGTTCTTCCAGTCATAGCCGTCGTAACCCATGCGCTTGGCCATCTGGGCGATGATCCACCAATCGGGCTTGGCATTGCCCGGAGCATCATAGAACTTCGAGTACAGGCGCATACGCCGTTCGCCATTGCCGCGCATGAAGTCCTCTTCACCCCAGGTGGCAGCGGGGAAAACGATATCGGCAAAGCGGCTGCCGATGGGGTCACGCAGATAGATGTCGTGATCCCACACCACCATGCCACCGGAATCGGCACGCTTTTTCAGGGTGTCGATGATCTCCTGCTTGTCGTGCGAGCGCACCTGGTGGGGATTGTTGGTCACCATCTGCTCGAAGGCCTGTTGCAGTCCCACGGTGCCGGCCATGGCCTGCATCCAGGTGGTGCCGATGACGTGTGCCAGACGGGTATGCCCGGATTTCAGCCAGCGGTCGGTGTCCAGTGGGCGCCGGCGTCTGCCCGGTACCTTCTCGGGTGATTTGTTGCGTGGATAGCTGCCGCCATTCTGACCACCGCGCTGGTGACCACCGAAGCGTCCCACCACCTGACCCGGCCGGCCGCCTGCGCCGCAGGTCGTCGCCAGGGAGGCAACGGCGTTGGTGTTGGATGTGCCGGCAGACCAATAGGCGCCCTTCTCAATACCGAAGGAGGCCTTGATCCGCGAACCATCGGCCTTGGGCTTGGCCAGCCACTCGGCCGCCAGACGGATCTTGTCGGCATCGACGCCGCTGATGCGGGCGGCATTCTCCAGTTTGTACTCGTCCTGCGACATCAGCCACTTCTTGTAGCCTTCAAAGCCCCCGGTCTGGAATTTCCCCCAGGTCGTGCGCCACTGCCAGGGGGTGTTACGGGTACCCTGACCGAAACCGGAATTGGTTTCCCACTTGTTGTTAACCCACTTATTGATCCACTCCTGATCCTGCCAGCCATTCTCGATGATGATACGGGTAATCGCACCCAGCAGCGGTGTATCGGTACCCGGATAGAGGTCGAGGTGCAGGCCAACGCCCATTTTCTTGGCATAGGTCAGGCCGGCCGTCTCGCGCGGATTGATGAAGATAACCTTCATGCCTCGATCGATACCCGGCTTGATCCATTGGGTATAGATGATGGTCTTGGTTTCGTAGGGGTCGGTGCCACTGATCAACAGGGTGTCCGCCGCACCCCAATCTTCATACGAAGGGGCGAAGTTGTCGAAACCTGCATCACGATAACCCGGGGTGGAGGTCGCCTTGGAGGGCGTGTCATGCCAGGTCCAGGCCGCGGTATTGACATCGCGGAAAGAGAACCGGGTAATGGCGTACATGTTTTCCAGAAACTGGTAGCCAAAGGTCTTGACGGAATAGGCGTTGGCGCCGTGGTTCTTGATGACGTGCTTGCCCACCTCGGCGGCGATATCCAGGGCGAAATCCCAGGTCACCGGCTGCAGCATGCCATTGATACGCACCAAGGGATGCTTGAGCCTGTCCCGCGTCGGCTTGTCGGGATTGTAGACCTTCTGCGCGATACAGCCGCCGCGGATACTGGAGTCACCCGTCAGGTTGACGTACTGGGTGCTCTTGTCGGGCGTGATGACCACATTATGGGGACGCCCTTTGTGCATCACCACATTGTGCTGGGTCGGCGCCACCCAGTCTTCCAGGGCGGCCGAGGGAAAGTCGATGCCGAAGGCATTTTCCGCGGCCTTGGGGCCACCGCTGGGGGTACCCAGCGGCCAGCGATAGACCTTGTAGCCGCAGGCCACGATGCAATAATCGCAGGCGGTGGTCAGCACATCACAATTCTTCGGCGGCAGTGGTGTATTGTCTTCAGGGATATAATACTCGGTAGTCATAGTGACACCCTCCGGTGATTCTTTTTAGTACCTTGGAAATAATGTTCTGCGCATTTTGCAGAACATTATTTCGTGAAGATACTTATCCTGTTTATGTGGGTTACGATTCCAGCAGATTCTTGTGGCGGCCAAAGATCAGCCCCATCATGCCTACGGCGTAGATGTCGTCGCCATCCAATTCCAGTAGTACTTGGGGCAGGCTTTCATAAGCTTGGCCCGAGACCACGATGCCATGTCGTCTCAGATCATAGGTCGACAGATGGAGCGGACACTGGCCCAGTATGCGGTGCGGGCCTTCGGCCACATAGCTGCCCTGCAACGGGCCGCCCTGGTGGGAACAGATATAGTTAAAGGCCACCACATCCCGCTTCGGGCCGATGCCGCCACCGGCCTGCACGCCTGCCATCTTGACGACCATGGCGGAAGAGTTGGCCAGTTCATCCGGATAATTGAAATCCACCGGCACATTGTCTTTCAGCTCGCTGAGTTTAGCGATGAGCTTGCGGGGGTAACTCACCACCCGTGCATTTGCCGCCTGTGCGCTGCCCGGAAATAGCGAAATGCTGATGGTGCTTGCCGCTACTGCCGTGCCGCCACTGTAAAGAAGGAACTGGCGCCGGTTGAGCATAACCTTGTTATGCACCTCGGCTGAACGTTCCTGCTTCTGCTTGCCCCTCGGTGTGCTTGTATCAGTACTCATTTTCTTGCCTCCGATTTCCGTTAGGAACGGTTATTTCGCAGCCTGTGCCGCCTCGAGTTCAGCCAATGTGAACAGCGGCTTATAGCCCGGCAGTCTGGGTTTGACTATCGTGATTTCTTCACCCGTGAAGGCTTCCAGGAAGGCCAGCAGATCTTCTTTTTCCTCGTCGCTCAAATTGAGCTTGGTGATCAACGGGGTCTTGGTATTAGGATAGCTGGTGGTATTGCCGTCCTCGTCGAAACCGCCGCGATCATAGAAGTCGATAACTTCCTCAAGGGTGTAGAACTGACCCTGCCGCATATAGGGTTCCGTGAAACCGATATAACGCAAACTGGGAACCCTGAACTTGCCTTTGTCCCACTTGTTCTTATTGCGGAAATACAGGCCGACATCGTCTTTGACCGTGCGATACAGTTCCTCGGTGGCACCCTTGGCATAGTATTCGAAGCGGAAGGTGATCTGTGCCAGTCCGTCTTCCAGCCACCGCCCTGCGCGGGGAACACCGATGTTGTAGTATTTTTCATTGCTGGCAAGGGCGCCGTTATGACAAAGGATGCAACGTGCCTTGCCTTCAAACAGCGCCTTGCCACTCACCTGCTGCTCTGTCAGCGCGGAGCTGTCGCCCAGCAGATACTTGTCCAGCGGCGTGTCGCGCTGTACCAGGGTACGCTCGAAGGCGGCGATGGCCTTCCAGGCGTTATTGATGGAGGGCCAGGGCTCACCAAAGACCTCATTGAAGCGCTCGACGTAGCCAGGGATCAGGCGCAGCCGTGCCTCCATGAGGTCATTCTCACCATTACCGGCAACGCCACCCTTGGCGGCAGAAGGCGCCTGCGCTTCCAGAGAGGGCACCGAACCCGCCCAGAACAACTTGTTGTAATAGGCCGCATTGATGATGGTCTGGTTGCCGCGCCAGTGCACGGTGCCGGGATAACCGCGGGAGATATCCTCGGCCCAGGACCAGCCCTGCTCCGGCTCATGACAGGTGGCACAACTCACCGAGGCATCACCCCCCAGGCGGGGATCAAAGAACAGCAATTTACCCAGTTCAACCTTGGCCTCCGACATCGGATTGTCGGGCGGAATGGGCGGGGGACCCAAGGGGGCCAGGGGCGGGATCACCGCATCCGGGGCCTTGGCAAACGTGCCGGCCATGGCGG
>CAZTPE010000223.1:0-4617 GCA_964614545.1 uncultured Ectothiorhodospiraceae bacterium | reverse complement strand
CCTTCAAACAATCACGGCTTTCCGCCATGCTTGAAAAATGGTTGACCGGCCACACCGGCACACCCGACCCCGAACCTAAAAATCCGCAAACCGATGGCGACGATAACGCCGTGCTCGATGACGCCGTCCTCGCGCAGCTCAGGGACATCGGCCGCGACAGCGGGCGCAACGTACTCGGCAAGGCCATCGCCCACTACCTCTCCCAGACACCAACCGATATGGAACAGCTCAGGACGGCGGTCGAATCGCAGGACGCCGAACGGATACAGCGCATTGCCCACCGCATGAAATCCGGCAGCGCAAACCTTGGCGCAACGCAGCTGGCCAGCGACTTCGCCCGCCTCGAAGCCCTGGGCCGGGACGGTAAGCTGGCGGAAACCTTCACCCTGTACCAAGACATCACGGCCCAGGTGCCCGCCATACTTGCTGCCCTCGCCAATGAAACCAGCGGAACATCGGCAGCAGAGGAAGTCGCCAAAGCCGACAGCGAATCAACACCCGCGAAAGATGCCGCCACCATTTTGCTCATCGACGACGACCCCGGATTCCGGCAAACCACCGCCGAAGTATTGCGCGGCAACGGCTATCGCGTGGCCGAGGTTGGTGAGGGTGAAGAAGCCCTGTCACTGGTCACACAGCTGCGCCCCGACATGGTGCTGCTCGATGCCATGATGGACGGCATGGATGGTTTCGAGGTGCTGGAACAACTACACGCTATCCCCACCATGCGGGATGTCCCTATACTGATGATCACCGGCCTGGATGACAGCGCCTCCATCGACCGGGCCTTTGAAGCCGGCACTGCCGGTTTTATCACCAAGCCGGTGAACTATGCCCTGCTGCTGCGACGGGTCCGTTTTCAGTTGCGCGCCTGGCAAAATGCCCGTCTATTACTTGAACACCAGGCACACCTCTCCATCGCACAAAACATCGCCGGACTGGGCTACTGGCGCTGGGACGCCCTGGCCGACCGGCTAACGGTGTCGGAACATCTGGCAGGCATGATGGGACTGAAATCCTCAGACTGCTGTACCACGCTGGAGGCCTATCTGCAGCGGGTGCACCCGGATGACAGGGACTTCGTGCGCGACACCATCGCCGGCGCCGCCAACCACGGCCCGCTGAAGCCCATCGAATACCGGCTGCTGGCCGAAGGCCGGCCAACGCTCATCGTCCATCAGGAGATCGGCCTGGTGCCGGAATCAGACCACGTGGTCCTGGCCACGGTACAGAACATCACACAACAGCGCGCCACCGAACAGCGCATCCGTGATCTGGCCTATTCCGACAAGCTTACCGGCCTGGCCAGCCGGGCCTATTTCTACAAGCACATGGAAGACGTCATCAAGTCCGCCACACGCCGCCAGGAACACTTCGCCCTGGTTTATCTGGATCTCGACGGTTTCAAGGACATCAACGACAGCCTCGGCCACGACGTAGGCGATGAACTGCTCGGCATCGTTGGGCAACGACTGCAATCGGTCTTGCGCGGCACGGACTTCGTCGCCCGGCTGAGTGGCGATGAATTCTGCATTCTCGTCGACCACATCAACGATCAGTACACCGCCGCCGATGTCGCCAGCCGCTGCCTGCAAGAGATCAACCGCCCCGTGACGCTCAAGGGCCGGGAAATCCGCGCACGCTGCAGCATCGGCATCGCCCGCTTCCCCGAAGACGGTGATGACCTGAAGACCCTGCTCAAATCCGCCGACAGCGCCATGTATGCCGCCAAGGCGGAAGGCCGGCACCGCTACGCCTTCTATCAACCGGAACTGACCGAACGCGCCGAACGCCGCCTGTGGATAGAACAGGAACTGCGCCTGGCCCTGGAGCGGCGACAGTTCGAGCTTCACTATCAGCCCCAGGTTGAACTCGCCACGGGCAAACTAGCCGGCGTGGAGGCCCTGATACGCTGGCGCCACGCGGAACTGGGACTGGTGTCGCCGGTTGAATTCATCGGCATCGCCGAACGTATCGGACTCATCCGCGAGTTAGGGGAATGGGTCATGGAAACGGCCTGCACACAAGCCATGAACTGGCAACGGCAAGGCCTGCGCCCCATCCGCATGGCGGTCAACATCTCTCCGATCCACTTCCGTGACCCAAGCCTGATTCAGATCACCGAGGAGATATTGAAAAAGACCGGGCTGCCACCCCGCTTGCTCGAACTTGAAATCACGGAAAGTGTGGTGCAAGAAATAGATGACACCCTGCCCATGTTCCAGCAGCTTCGCGCCATGGGGGTAAAGATCGCCATCGACGATTTCGGCACCGGCTATTCCTCGCTCGCATCGCTTAAGCACCTGCCCGTCGACTGCCTTAAGATTGACCGGCTGTTCATCATGGACCTGAGCGAAGACTCGGGCTCATCCGTACTGGTAGAGGCCATCGTGGGCATCGCCCAGGCACTGGGACACCTCGTGGTGGCCGAAGGGGTGGAACAACCGGAACAACTGAAAATACTCGAAAAGATCAACTGCGATCTCATTCAAGGCTACCACTTCAGCCGGCCGGTTCCACCCGCCGAGATCCCGGCATTGATCGAGGCAGGATTCGCCCGGCCCAACGAGGAGAACAACCGGGACATCAGCGGCACGGGGCACCCCGCCTGACATCTGCAGCCGGCACGAATACGGATAGCCCGCTAAACATCTCCCCCGCCCTGCCGTTAGTTGTGATACCAAGCGCATAGACAACCAGCCCCGGAAAACTATCATGGCCAATATCCCACCTCTGATTCCGCCGCCCACCATTGAGCGATTCCTCGAGCACTGCCATCGCCGCCAGTATCCCGCCAAGAGCCTCATCATCTATGCGGGCGACAAGCCGGACGTGCTGTACTACATCGTCGAGGGCTCGGTGTCGGTGCTCATCGAGGATGAAAACGGCCGCGAGATCGTGTTGGCCTATCTGAATGCCGGTGACTTTTTCGGTGAAATGGGGCTGTTCGGCGAGGCCGCCAACCGCAGCGCCTTCGTGCGTGCCCGCACCAAGTGTGAGCTGGCCGAGATCAGCTATGGCCGCTTCCGCCAGCTGTCGGAGAAGGATCCCGACATCCTCTTCGAGCTGGCCTCGCAGATGGCCCTGCGCCTGCGCAAGACCAGCCAGAAGGTCGGCAACCTCGCCTTCATGGACGTCACCGGCCGTGTCGCCCGCACCCTGATGGATCTGAGCAAGGAACCGGACGCCATGACCCACCCGGACGGCATGCAGATCCGCATCACCCGTCAGGAACTGGGCCGTATCGTCGGCTGCTCGCGAGAAATGGTGGGGCGGGTGCTGAAAAACCTCGAAGAACAGAACCTCCTGACCGCCCGCGGCAAGACCATCGTCGTATTCGGCACCCGCTGACCACCACAAACTCCGCCCCACCAGCCTCATAACCCCAAAAAACCGACGCCCGACGTGCTCCAGCACACCGGGCGTTTCGCTTGTTGCCCTTCCCAAATCCCTCTGAAGTATCACCAATACTGTCTCACAAATACAACAAACATCCCGAAAGGCCCCGTTCCCTCAAAAAAAATGTTGCGCTTTCACCAAATACTGCTATAAATACGCCGTTAGGTCTGAAATACAGTTCTTTTTTGTCAACAATGTTAACAACAAGTGGAGAATCATCTCATGAAGAAGAGTCTGATCACCCTGGCCATCGCCGTTGCCGTTGCCGCGCCGATGACCGTCAGCGCCGCCGAAGCCAAGTTCTTCGGTTATTCCCAGATCACTGCCGCCGTAGGCAAGGGCAGCGTAGGCAACACCGCCGACAGTCTGCGCTTCGGTGCCGACCGCATTCGTCTGGGCTACAAGATCAAGCAAGGCAACGCCTGGGGCAAGCTGCAGGCGGATTTCAATAAGACTGACGACACCACCTCCATCGGCGTGGACGAGATCATCAAGGACGCCGTAGTCGGTTACAAGTTCAATGATGCCGCCAACGTCATGGCCGGTGTCTTCAAGACCCCCGTGGGCATGGACTTCAACACCTCCGGCAAGAACCTGGACATCACCAAGCGCGCCATGGAAAAGAAGCTGGTGCTGGAACGTGCCGCCGGCCTGATGGTCAGCGGCCGCAACCTGAGCGGCTTTGGTTATGACCTCGGCGTGTTCAACCCCACCCAGCGCTCCAGTGCTGTCGGCTTCGGTACCGCCGGTGACGCCACCGCCTACGCCGGCCGTGTGATGTACGACATGGGTGATTCCCTGCACGTTGAGGCCTCCTATGGCACCAGCACCCAAGACTCTGGCTCCGCTGCAGAAGACTACACCGTGTTCGACGTGGCCGGTTCCTACAAGATGGACGCCATGACCTTCAAGGCCGAGTACATCGCCGGCAGCAACGTCAATGGCGTCAAGGACGCCGACGAAAGCGTCTGGTACCTGCACGGCGGTTACGCCTTCAACGATACGGTCGAGGCCGTGGTGCGTTATTACAGCGCCACTCAGAGCCGTCCCGTCGGCGACGACAGCACCCTGGGCAATGCCTACCTCGGTGCCAACATCTATCTGGCCGAGAAGAACAATGCACGCATTCAGCTGAACTACGTGCTGGCCAGCGGTGATACCGATGGTACCGATGCCTACACCGGCGTCGCCACGGGCTACACCGACGACATCTTCCTG
>CAZTPE010000222.1:0-4640 GCA_964614545.1 uncultured Ectothiorhodospiraceae bacterium | reverse complement strand
TCATTGATATTGGGGAGAACATTCAGCCGAATGCAATGATGCATATTGTATATAAGCCAATTGAGGACATTCTGGGCGAGGAAAATTTCGCCACAATTATTGGTGTTTCTGTTGGTGATATATTCCTGTGGTTCAACCCAGAGCTGGTTAAACCACTATATTGTGGAGCTATCGGCGATGGCTGTATTGCATACCATTGGCGCTGGCCCAAAAAGAATTATGGGACATTTCTTTATGGTACTGGTGTTATTGTTCATAACAATTGCAAAACCGATTTAGGACATTTCGGAGATGGGAAAATGCTGGAAGAGATAAGAGGCAATAATTTAAAAACTATTCGCATATCAAAAATACCAAACTGTGATTTTTATCCATCAGGGTTATCCGATGAGGAGATATTAAAAATCCTTGAAATGCATCCATTGACTGATTTTGGAAAGAGAATATCAAAGATTTATGTTACCCCGGAACTTGATGGATACTACGCATTGGCAACTGCCCCTGATTATGTTCCAAGCACGACAGAGCTTGTTGTTATTCAAGGCGCTAAATTACAACGTGTCAGTATTTATGAGTATGTGCCAATTGATGACGAGAAGATTTCACGGAATGTGCAAGTCATCGGCTCGGTCGAGGTTGGAGATACTCTGATTTGGGACAGAAAACCGGGAATTATGCGATTAGGGGCCGCTTGGTGGGATGGCGTGGGGTTTATGCCTAAAAACATCACTGTTGAAGCTGGTAAAACCTACTATCTTCACTATACGACTCGGATGGGCCAGCGCTGGGAACTGAAGGGCGTTGAGTAATGCACAGCCATCCGCCAGAGGCCAAAAACACTGGCAGCACGGGCAAGCATCAACGCTATCTTTGCACAAATATGGCCCTTAATTCTCTGCTGAGCCACATCCTAAAACAACGCCCAACCCGCAAAGGCTTCGATCTCGTCCCGATTCAGCAGGATGAGTTGGTGGGCGTTGGGGTTCATGCTGTGATCCGTCGTGGTGTCCACTGACAGGCGGTGCAGCAGGTAGCCGATCAGTGCGCGCCGCACTTGTATTTCAATCTGCCCATCCTGGTTTTGGTAGTCCATGAGCACGCTGGCCTGTTGCCTGGTGCTGAGGCCGGGGTGAGGGGCCAGTTGCAGGGTGACGATCTCGGTCCAGTCCTCGTCATACTGGGCGCTGGATTCGGCAGGCTCGCTCAGCATCTTTGCGTCGGCAAGGCGCGACAACACAAAGTCACGGAAATCGTAGGTCTCTTCGTTGTAGGCGCGGAGGTGCCAGCGGGTGCCGGTGTTGACCAGCGCGTGGGGTTCGAGGATGCGTTGCTGGCTGCTGTCTCGGCCGGATAGTGAGTGGTAACTCACTTGCAGTTTGTTGCGCTGCTTGATGGCGCGAAGGGCCTGGGCCAGTATGCGGCGGTCGGGCAGGCGCTGCGGCAGGGGCAGGCTGTCGATGGGGATGCCGAAGATGGGCGCATTGCCGTAGGGGCCGCCGGCGGCGGCCAGGTTGGCGGCGAGCATGGGCAATACCCGTGCCGGTGACAGGTCGGCGAACAGGGGCTGGAAGTCTTCGCTGGGGACGAAACCGAACACGTTGTGGCGGTAGTGCAGATTGTCGCCGCTCAGTTGGCCGTAGAGTTTCAGGTCTTTGGTGGCGGCGGCGTCGGAGATGCCGAAGGCGCGCGCCACGTCGCTGCGCGTGATCACGCCGGTGTAGTAGGCCATGACTTCGATGTACTGGAGCCGTTGCCGGGTTCCCCACTTGATGTCGCCGATCAGTTTGCTCATTGAGTGTGCACTTTTTTATCTCTGTTAGGGTGCTGGTATTGGCTCTTCGGCAAGTATAGGAGATTGGTTGCGCTGCCTCAATACAAAATACAACATGGTAAAAAATACCGATACAATAAAAAGTATTGACTCATCGAAATGTACCGACTAAAGTCTGTCTCAGTAACGCAGCCGGGAGACCTGTTTCCTGTTACGGCTGAAATAATGACATTGAAATGAACGCACAACCGAGGAGATCGACATGGCGGCAGACGACAAACAAAAGGCCCTGAACGCGGCGCTGAGCCAGATTGAAAAGCAGTTTGGCAAGGGTTCGGTGATGCGCATGGGTGATGCCAGTGCATCGCGCGATATCGATGCGGTTTCCACCGGCTCGCTGGGGCTGGATATCGCCCTCGGCATCGGTGGCCTGCCGCGCGGCCGTGTGGTGGAGATCTACGGCCCGGAGTCTTCGGGCAAGACTACGTTGACGCTGCATGTGATTGCGGAGATGCAGAAGCTGGGCGGCACGGCGGCCTTTGTCGATGCCGAGCACGCGCTCGACCCCTCCTATGCCGAGAAGCTGGGCGTGAATGTGGATGACCTGCTGGTCTCGCAGCCGGATACCGGCGAGCAGGCGCTGGAGATCACCGACATGCTGGTGCGCTCCGGTGCGGTGGACATTGTTGTTATCGACTCCGTGGCGGCGTTGACGCCGAAGGCCGAAATCGAGGGTGACATGGGCGACCATCACGTCGGCTTGCAGGCGCGGCTGATGTCGCAGGCACTGCGTAAGCTCACCGCCAATATCAAGCGCACCAACACGATGGTGATCTTCATCAACCAGATCCGCATGAAGATCGGCGTCATGTTTGGCAATCCCGAGACCACCACCGGCGGTAACGCGCTGAAGTTCTACGCGTCCGTGCGTCTGGACATCCGCCGCATCGGCGCGATCAAGAAGGGTGACGAGATTCTCGGCAACGAGACCCGCGTCAAGGTGGTGAAAAACAAGGTGGCGCCGCCCTTCAAGAAAACGGAGTTCGATATCCTGTTTGGTGAGGGCATTTCCCACGAGGGCGAGATCATCACCCTGGGGGTACAGGAGGGTATTATCGACAAGAGTGGTGCCTGGTATGGTTATAATGGCGACCGCATTGGCCAGGGCAAGGATAATGTGCGCAATTTCCTCAAGGAAAATCCGCAGATTGCGGAGGAGATCGAGGCCAAGGTGCGTGCCAAATTGTTGCCGGGTGTGGGCGAGGCAAAGGCCGACACTGCGGCTGAAGCCGAGGCGTAGTCGCCGGGATGGCTTCGGACGACATCGCAGTGGATGTGTCTGGCGAGGGCGGGGCAGTGGCCGATGATAGGCTGCTATCCCGTGCCGAGTCGTGCAAGGTGTTGCGAAAGAAGGCCATGGATCTGCTGGCGCGGCGCGAGCATTCCGTCGTTGAACTACAGCGCAAGCTGCAATCCCATGTCGATGGTCGCGCAAAGGCGCAGAACCTGGACGCGGACGCCATCGATGATGTGCTGGCAACGTTGCAAAATGAAGGCCTGCTGAGTGATGAGCGCTTCACCGAGGCCTTTGTGCGTTATCGCAGCAATAATGGTTACGGCCCGCAGCGTATTCAGGCAGAATTGCGCGAGCGCGGCGTGAGTGAGAAAATAGCGGCCATCTACCTCGACTTCAGTGACCCTCAGTGGTTTGAGCGGGCATTAAGTGTACGCAACAAGCGCTTTGGAGAAGGCAAGCCGAAGGACTTCAAAGAGCGGGCCCGTCAGGCCCGTTTTCTTCAGTACCGGGGATTTACCACCGACCAGGCCAGGCAGGCACTGGACGGTGACGTTGTTGACTGACAATTCGTGGCTTGTTGAGCTGGTTATTGAGTGAATTGTTGGCCAGCCTGTTTTTTTACATTTTTGAATAAAGAACAAGATGACAAGCGCAGAAATTCGACAACTCTTCCTCGACTACTTCCAGCAACGCGGTCATCAGGTTGTGCCCAGCAGTCCGCTGGTGCCGGCCAACGACCCCACCCTGCTGTTCACCAATGCCGGTATGGTGCAGTTCAAGGCGGTGTTTACCGGGCAGGAGCAACGCCCCTACGTGCGCGCCGCCAGTTCCCAGCGTTGCGTGCGTGCCGGCGGCAAGCACAACGATCTGGAGAACGTCGGCTACACCGCGCGTCATCACACCTTCTTCGAAATGCTGGGCAACTTCAGCTTCGGTGACTATTTCAAGCGCGAGGCCATCCAATATGCCTGGGAATTTCTCACCGAAGTGGCCAAGCTGCCGCCGGAGCGCCTGTGGATCACGGTCTATGCCGATGATGACGAGGCTGCCGATATCTGGCTGAAAGAAATCGGCGTGTCCGCCGAGCGTTTTTCCCGCATCGGCGACAAGCCGGGCGGTAAAAAGCACGAGAGCGACAACTTCTGGTCCATGGGCGACACCGGTCCCTGCGGCCCCTGTTCGGAGATCTTTTACGACCACGGCGAAGGCGTGGCTGGCGGCCCGCCCGGCACCCCCGAGGAAGACGGCGACCGCTACATCGAGATCTGGAACCTGGTATTCATGCAGTACGACCGCGACGCCGCAGGCAACATGAACCCGCTGCCGCATCCCTCCGTGGACACCGGCATGGGGCTGGAGCGCCTCGCTGCCGTGCTGCAGGGCGTGCACAACAATTACGACATCGACCTGTTCAAGCATCTTATTGCCGCGATTGCCAAGCTGGCCGGCACCGATGATCTGCAGAACACCTCGCTCAGGGTCATCGCCGACCACATCCGTGCCTGTGCCTTCCTGGTCACCGACGGCGTGGTGCCGTCCAACGAAGGCCGCGGCTATGTGCTGCGGCGCATC